>CAKQBC010000110.1 GCA_934215995.1 uncultured Bacillus sp.
ATTATGGCCTACACGCAATGTTTTTGTGAATGAAGAACTATATTCATTATAAGGGTAAAGAATCACACCCCGAACATCTTTGAAGCCCTCTGTGTCTGCTTCAATTTCGATTTCAGCCAGCTCTTCCGTATTGAAAATCATTTGATTTTCGATGCCCTCTTTGATTTCAACGTCTTTTTCAAGGAAATAATAATTTGATTTTTCCCCATCTGCATTCGGCAGTGTAACATAGTTACCTTCGATGACAAAGGAACCTGGCTCTAGATAAATGGCATCCTTTTTATAGCTTTGCAGATTATTTGCTGTCGGGTACACTGTTTTCCCGTTTACTTCAACAGGTTTTTTGATCATCCAAAGCTTAGAGGATACTTGATCCAGCTTTTCATCCCCCTCCATCGCAGAGAAGGATACCTTCTGCATATTTTCAGGGATCGTGATCGTTTCAGAAAGCTCCTCCAAATCAGTGAATTGACGGAACAGATACGCGAATTCGCCAGTCGATGTTGTATATCGGATAATGGCGACGTTTCCGTTTTCTACTTCACTCAATTCCAGATTTGACGGAATGGATAATACTTTCGTTGAAGAATCTGAATTCCGTCCGAATGCCTGTACCCATTCATAGTCGCCATGTTCATCTTTTTCGATTCGGTTGATTGTCACATATGTTGCTTTATTTTGGTTCTTGTCATCCTTCACTGTCAAGTTGACACCTGAATCCTGCATATCGATAGTCATCGCTTTATACAAACCATCATGTGCAAGCGGGCTGGAATCCAATGTCAATGAAATCTCATATTCCCCGTTTGTCACCTTGGAGCTGGTCGGCACCCAGAACGAATAGAAATAGTAACTGCGGTTTGCCGGATTCGTAGGGTTTTTTGTATAGCTGTTCAGCATGATTTCGCCATCTGCAACCCTCTTCACTTGATATACAGGATAAATATCGCCGAAGTTTATGGAAGCTACCGTGTTTTCCTCATCCATAATGACCGTTTTCCCTGTTTCCATATCCTTTTTATACAACGCATTTGTCGGATCTACTGAACCGCGGTACATCCCGGCCAACATATTCCCGTGCTCATCAGCGAATACTTGCTTTGTATAAATCGCGCCATCAAGCTTATAAGCTATATAAGGGCTTGTACGCTCGATGTATGTCAATCCCCGCTGGGCGTAATAACGCTTTAATGATTCTTGATCCGGATCAAACTTACTGATCTCAAGCGATCCGCCAGCTTTAATTGTTGTCTTTTTGCCTTTTTTGACTACAGCGTTTTGGTCTTCATTCGCAAACACGTAGATCCAGTTTTCCCCTCCGTCGGGATCTTTGACTTCCGCGTCGATGATATAATCATATTCCCCTTCTGTAACGAAGAATTTTTGCCCGGTCATCACTTCAGATGATCCGAAAACTTCCGATACATCTTCGTTATCCAGATATAGGACCGCATTGACTAGCTGCCCGTCAGTATTATCGATGGCAACCTCACCGGCGTCACGGCTATCGAAGACCATAGAGGATGTTCCGCTCGCGATGGATACATCAGAGTTTGTCAAAAAGTACGTATTTCCTTCTTGTTTGTAGTAAGAGTACAGGCTGTATGTGCCTTTATCCACATAGACAACCGGGGACTTGGCTGCATTTTCTTCGTTGATTGCCGTATTGGCGGTAATATCTAACCCATCTTCATCCTTCATTTTAATGAAGTATTGTGCAGCCTCCACATTTTCGCCTTCCATGCCAAGTGTGTTCAATGAAACCGGCTGTGTATTTTCACTGGACAGCTCCACTGTGCCGCTGCTGTTTACTTCACGTGAATACATGAACCATGCATTGCCTTCTTCAGAATCAAATTTCCCTTGGACGACTACTGTCAGTTTCTTCAGATCTGTACCGACATTGCTTGGTACGCGGACTGCACCCTCAGAATCTGTCGCTCCGGACCAAAGGGCAGAATAGGAATACGTGCCATCCTCCGCTTTCACTTTTTCATACAGCTGGACAGTCGCCCCTTTGGCAACCGTATCATTCGGTGTCTTCACGCTGAACATATAACCGGATTGCGCTTCGTTCAATACCTTCACGGAACGCTCCGCTTGTATAAGATTTTTGCCGTTTGCATCATATGTTACGGCGATGATTGTATGTGTGCCATCCGTAACCTTTGTTGTATCCCACTCTGCAGAAACAGTTGCGGAATCGGTATTTTTCACTTCTGCGATCAGATTGGCAGCATCTGTTTTATCGATATAAAACTTAGTTGCGGCAACATCCTCCGTATTGTTTAAAGCCGCTTGAATAGTTGTGTTTCCGATTACATTCGCATTGGCTTTCGGCAAAGTGAATGTGATCGGCGAGATGGTCACCCCATCTGATAAAGCGGCAGATGCGTCGACTTTTCCATAGCCTGTTTTGTTATCAAATCCGTCAGTACCTAAGTCAACCGCTGTCGACGTTAAAGCTTCTTCCACTTCAGCAGGGGCAGCATCCGGATTATTCAATTTATACAGTGCTGCCACCGCTGCAACATGCGGAGCTGCATAAGATGTGCCTGTGCCTGTTTTGTAGTAGCCGTTCTCATTGCCTAAATCCCCTGAAGTCGATGTGCTGAGGACACTTACGCCAGGCGCCACCAAATCCAATGTGCTTCCATAGTTTGAGCCTGCATATACTTGGTCCTTGGCAGCAATCGCACCTACCGAAATAACATTCGGCAATGCTGCAGGGTAGGAAGCATCCGCATTTCCTCCTCCGTTGCCTGAAGCGGCTACGACAACGATTCCCGCTTCACGTGCCTGCTGTATGGCCTGGTCGACCGATTCACTATATTCACCACTGAAGCTTAGGTTAATGACGTCTGCCTTCTTCTCAATCGCATACTGAATCCCTCTTGCAATATTGTATGCATCGCCAACACCCGATTTATTCATGACTTTAATCGGCAGGATTTCGACATTGCTGTTGCCTGCTGCCCCGGCAATCCCTTTTTCATTATTGGCATTCGCAGCAACGATACCTGATACAAAGGTTCCATGGCCATGATCGTCCCCTGTGAATGTTTCTACGTATCCTTCAACAAAAGTCGCTCCTTCGTTCGATACCCGTCCATTCAAATCTTCATGGGAGCTTTGTACACCTGTATCAAGAACAGCCACTTTCACCTTTTCTCCATACGTGCCCTCTACTGCTTCCCAAGCTTTTGGGGCATTGATAGTTTCTAAATTCCATTGGCTCTCATAATATGTATCGTTCACTGTTCCTTCAATGGAATATGTTGTGTTCTTTTCAGCAAATTCAACGTTATCCATACTTTCCAGCACTTCAATTGACGTTTCAACCTCTTCTTCAGGCACTTGATAAAGAGCCATTCCATCAGAGGCCTCCACCACTTCTCCGCCCAATTGTTCCACTGTCTTTACTGATTTGGCCGGACTTGCCTGGTCTTTATATTTCACGATTATCTGTTCTTCTGTTTCCTTGTCCTCTGCCTGTTTCACGCCTTCAGCAGAAGTCGTCCCAAACGGCATCGCAACCGTGAATGCCACTGTCGCAGCCGTCAGTCCGTTGAAAATCTTTTTCCCCATCCTTAAACCCCTCTTTTCGCAAAAATAGCAATCTAATATATCTGTATTTTCAGGATAATAACCTTACAAAATAACAGCCCTGCCTTCCCCTCCCCCTTGCTTATTCTTTAATTCAAAGAGATTCATACAAATCCAGGCAGCATACGAATATTCATACTTTTTCAACCATTTGCGTTTTAAATATTAGCAACACTGAGAATCATTGTCAATGATAATTATTCTCATTTTCCTAACATACTATTTTCATGACTAGTATTATCGAATACTCCAGATGTGCAAAAAGACCTATTTATTGATTTTAGATTGACAATCGATAATGATTCTCATTATCATGATATTTGTACTTCAGTGAATAATGAAAATTTTCTTTGTTATCCTACATTTCTACCATTTTTATTATTTTTGTTAATCGATTGGCATATTTTCCTTACTCTCATTCATTTGGTAATTATTCGTGAATCCAATCATTTCCGAACAGGAGAACAATCAGAGTTTTCATTATTTCCACATAACAAATATTAGAAAGAAGGGCACTTATTATGAAAAGCAAGTATTCAAAATTCAAAATGGCTCCTGCTGCCATCCTGGCAGCTTCCCTATTCTTGGCAGGATGCGGTTCAGATGAAGAACCTGCTGCTACTGCTAATTCCGAACAATCGGCAGCATCCTCCCAAACAGCTGCTGTTGATCTAAAAGCTGAAACAGATCAATATAAAGCATTCGCTTTAGAACAAATGGATTCATTTGTAGTAGAAACTGAGAAATTCGTGAATGCCTTCTTAGAGGGGGATGTTGAAACGGCAAAAGCATTATACCCGGAAGCGCGTATGTTCTTTGAACGCTCTGAACCAATCGCAGAAAGCTTCGGCGACTTGGACCCCCGTATTGATGGCCGTCTTGCAGATATCCAGGAAGAAGGCAAAGGGGAAGAAGAATGGTCAGGCTACCATAAGCTTGAGTATGCATTATGGATCAAAAATACAACTGAAGGCTATGAAGAAACTGCAAATCAATTATTGGCTGATACAAAGGAATTGCATGCCCTCGTGCAAACGGTCGATGTAGAACCCGATCTGATGATTACGGGTGCTGTCGATTTGTTAAATGAGGTATCCACATCAAAAATTACAGGTGAAGAAGAGATCTACTCGCATACAGACCTGTACGACTTTAAAGCAAACATCGAAGGAGCTGAGAAAATCTTCGAGATTCTGCGCGATAAAATTGAAGCAAAAGACGCGGAATTGGTATCTACGCTTGAAGAGAAATTCACAGCTCTTGATGAATTGCTGGCAAAATACAAAACATCTGACGGCGGCTATGTGTCCTATGAGAAATTGACTGAAGAAGATACAAAAACACTAGCAACAGCCGTTAACCAATTAGGAGAACCATTAAGCCAAATGGGGATCATTTTAGAATAAGGGTGAGAATCTGTGTCTACTAAGAAAATATCAAGGCGAGAGATGTTGAAATTAACCGGGATCGGCGCCACTGGAATCATCATCGGCGCCAGCGGAATCGGCACCACAATCAAAGCTTTAGGCTATGAAATTCAGCCTTCAGCAGATGATGATCTGTCCGCAAAAAACAAAATCGCCTTTTATGGGCGCCATCAATCCGGCATCACCACTGCTCTGCAAAGCCATATTTACTTTGCCGCTCTGGATGTTCTGGCAGAATCAAAAGAGGAATTGAAGCAACTGTTCAAAATGTGGACACCTCTTGCAGTTCGGCTAATGAATGGTGAACAGGTCGGCGACCCCGCGTCTAATGTTTACATCCCTCCCGTCGATACGGGTGAAGCTGCCGGAATGGATGCTTCCAACTTAACGATTACATTTGGAGTTGGCCCTTCTTTATTTGAAAACAACCGTTTCAATATCGGCCATTTGAAGCCGAAGGAACTTGCGGACCTGCCGCATTTTCCGAAAGATCAATTGGACGCAGCCTACAATGGCGGGGATATTTGCATACAGGCATGCGCCGATGATCCCCAAGTCGCTTTCCATGCCGTACGGAATTTAGTCCGCGCGGCAAGTGGAAAGGTCAAAATCAAATGGTCACAAGCCGGGTTCAATGCTATCCCGAGAGATGGCGGAACACCGCGCAACCTGTTTGCATTCAAAGACGGCACCGTTAATCCTGCTTCAGAAAAAGACTACAATGAGTCGGTCTGGATCCATTCCCGGGAATCGAAGAATTGGCTGGCCAACGGGACATATTTGGTTTATCGGCGAATCCAGATGCATCTGGAAACATGGGATCGTACGACACTGGACCAGCAAGAGGCAACATTTGGCCGCTATCGCGACAGCGGAGCGCCATTCGGGAAAAAAGGGGAATTCGATGAGTTTAATGAATTGGAGAAGGATGAAAACGGAAACTACATCGTTCCGGAGACGTCCCATGTCCATCTTGCAAGATTACCGAAGCAAACAATCCTGCGCCGCTCTTACTCGTATTCATCAGGCATCGTGCCAAACACCGGGGCTTATGATTCCGGCATGATGTTCATCTCTTTCCAAAAGAGCCCGCAGCAATTTATCGATATCCAAAACAGCCTGGGCCGCAATGATAAATTGAATGAATATATTACACATCGAGGCAGCGCTATTTTCGCCTGCTTCCCCGGTGTAGAAAAAGGGAGTTATTTAGGTGAAGCGTTATTTGCAGATTTGTAGTTTCCTTGTTTGTATGCTTCTGGCCTTTCCAGCTTCAGCCGCTACATCCTACAGCTCATACTATATCTCGATCAGTGATGCGCTGCTGCATGCAAAGCAAGGAAATGACGAACAAGCCCAGCAAGCACTCGATTCGTTTGCAGATAACTGGGCTTCAGTAACTTCCGGCCAGCAGGAGGCAAAAAGCGCTGTTGATGATGCATTGGAAACTGCGCTTGAACCCTCTCCGCAAGCAGAACGGGTAAAGGCAATCATGGAGCTGTCAACAGCCCTCTCCCAATTGGAAAAGCTTGAGAATCCTGTTGATGAAGAGGCAGAACGGCAGGAATTCAAAACGAAGTATACACCTTACATGAAGCAATTCGAGGAAGCATTGGCTACCGATGACTATGAGCAGATTCTACAGGCATATAATGTGCTCAATAGCAAGTGGAATCAATATGAGCAGCCTGTACGGGCCCAAAGTATAGGCATGTATGGACAAATCGAAACACAATTAGCTTTCATACGGATCACATTGGCAAGCGAACAACCTGACTTGCCGCTTGCAGCAAGCCAATATGAGGCATTTAAAAAGTCCATCGGGCAATTTTTGGCTGGTGAAGATGTTGCTGTTGAAGAGGGCGACTATTCGCTGCAGACGCTGGTCGATTTCATGGATGATGCCTTGAAGGCTATTGAAAAAGAAAAGTATGATGAGGCCAGTGCGGCTTTAACAGAATTCATCATTGTTTGGCCGAACGTTGAGATGGAAGTTTCCACCCGCAACAGCTCCTTATATACGAAGCTTGAAAGCGATGTTCCGATATTGGTGAGCGAACTCGCAAAAGACAACCCGGATGCGGACTCGGCGGCCACCCAAATTTCCGAATTCAAAACAGAAATTCAATTATTGCAGGAAGACAGCAATTATACATTCTGGGATTCGGCAATGATTCTGTTGCGTGAAGGCCTCGAAGCACTTCTGATCATTATGGTGCTCGTATCCTTCCTGAAAAAATCAAATCAGCAGCATATGGCCAAATGGATCCATATCGGCGCTTTCCTGGGCGTCGCGTTATCCGCAATTGCTGCCGTTGCATTATCGGTCCTATTCAATTCGTTAACGATGAATACGAGCCGTGAAATATTGGAGGGCTATGTCGGGCTTATGGCCGCGGCCATGATGCTCGGGGTTGGAGGATGGCTTCACAGCAAATCAAATGTTGCCTCGTGGAATGCCTATTTATCGAAACAAATGGGACA
>CAKQBC010000111.1 GCA_934215995.1 uncultured Bacillus sp.
ATATAGAACAGGCGCTCATCTCCGGCTTTACGGATTCTTTTCTCTGTGATTGCCGCATCGTATTCCCCATCTTTCAATCCCAGATGGTAGATGCCGCATTCGAGGGAACGGATTGCCTTCATCAGGGATTCTTCGAGCGTACGTCCGATAGCCATTACTTCTCCGGTCGCTTTCATTTGCGTGCCCAATTTCCGGTTGGCTGATTCAAATTTATCGAAAGGCCATCTTGGAATCTTGGAAACGATGTAATCAAGCGCAGGTTCGAAGCTTGCATACGTTTTGCCGGTCACCGGATTCATCATTTCGTCCAATTGCAGTCCGACGGCGATTTTTGCCGCAAGCTTGGCAATCGGATAGCCAGTCGCTTTCGAAGCCAATGCAGATGAACGGCTCACCCGCGGATTCACTTCAATAATATAATAGTTGAAGCTGTCCGGATCGAGCGCCAATTGAACGTTGCAGCCACCTTCTATTTTCAGGGCGCGGATGATCTTAAGAGAAGCATTGCGCAACAGCTGGTATTCCCTGTCGCTCAATGTTTGGCTCGGTGCGACAACGATCGAATCGCCTGTATGAATGCCGACCGGGTCGATGTTTTCCATGTTGCAGACTACAATCGCCGTATCATTGGAGTCACGCATCACTTCGTATTCAATTTCCTTAAAGCCGGCGATGCTTTTTTCAATAAGGCACTGATTGACAGGGCTGTTTTTCAGGCCGCTCGCAACGATTTCCTTCAGCTCTGTTTCATTAGAGCATATTCCGCCTCCCGTGCCTCCGAGCGTGAAGGCAGGGCGGACGATGATCGGATAGCCGACGCGTACTGTGAATGCCAGTGCCTCTTCCAATGAATGGATGATATCGCTATCCGGAACCGGTTCGCCCAGTTCATTCATTAAGCTTCTGAACAGGTCCCGGTCTTCCGCCTGCTCGATTGCAGACAGCTTTGTTCCCAATATTTCGACTCCGCATTCCTCGAGGACGCCTGCCTTGGACAGTTCCACTGCCAAGTTCAGGCCCGTTTGCCCGCCGAGCGTAGGAAGCAGCGCATCCGGCCGTTCTTTGCGGATGATTTTGCTGACGAATTCAAGTGTCAGAGGCTCTATGTAAACTGCATCAGCGATTTCAGTATCTGTCATGATGGTTGCAGGGTTTGAATTGACAAGGATCACCCTGTAGCCTTCCTCCTTCAGGGCCATGCAGGCCTGTGTGCCTGCATAGTCGAACTCAGCCGCCTGCCCGATGATGATTGGGCCTGACCCGATCACTAAAATGCTTTTTATATCCGTACGTTTCGGCATAGTTTTTTCTCCTCCGCTTTTGATGCTTCAATCATATTTATGAACTCGTCGAACAATGGGCTGGCATCCTCCGGCCCAGGCGATGCTTCAGGATGGTATTGGACTGTGAATGCCGGATACTCTGTATGCTTCAGGCCTTCAACTGTTCCGTCGTTCAGGGCCCTGTGCGTCACTTCAAGTGGTGTGAAGGCAAGGGATCCTTCGCGGACGGTATAGCCATGATTTTGGGAAGTAATCGTAATTTTCCCGGTTGCCAATTCTTTGACAGGGTGGTTTGAACCCCGGTGGCCGAATTTCAGCCTTTCCGTATCGGCTCCATTGGCCAGCGCGAACAGCTGGTGGCCCAAGCAGATACCGAAGATCGGCACCTTTCCCTGGATCCCTTTTATAAGATCAAGCGCCTGCGGAACATCCTTCGGGTCCCCAGGCCCATTGGACAGCATCACACCGTCCGGACTGTAATTCAAGACCTCCTCGGCAGTCGCATTATACGGTACGACCACTACGTCGCAGTCCCGATTATTTAACTCTCTTAGAATGCCATGCTTCATCCCGAAGTCCACAAGCACGACTCTATGGCCCCTGCCCGGGCTTGGGTAAGCTCTTTTTGTGGATACTCTTTTTACTTGGTCGGCAGGCAGTACAGAGGCCCGCAGCACTTCAAGCACCGACTCCGCAGTTTGGCCGGCTGATACGATGGCCCCTTTCAGCGTCCCGTGTTGCCGGATGATCCTTGTCAGTTTTCTAGTATCGATACCTGCAATTCCCGGGATGTTATGGATTTTAAGGTACTCATCAAGTGAATTTCCGCTTCGCCAGTTGGAAGGGAATTGGCTTGCTTCCTTTACGACCAAACCGGAAACGGCCGGCGCAATGGATTCAAAGTCATCACGGTTAATCCCGTAATTGCCGATCAGCGGATACGTCATGGTCACAATCTGGCCGCAATAAGACGGGTCGGACAGAATTTCCTGATAACCTGTCATTCCAGTATTGAATACGACTTCCCCGATCCGGTCTGCCTCTGCACCGAACGCTGTCCCTGTAAATACAGTGCCGTCCTCTAATATCAGCTGCCGTTTATTCATGCGTTCACTGCCTCCTTCTGCCATACAATGCTGCCTTCAGCCATTGTAAGAACCGGCCATCCTTTGCAATCCCATCCTGCAAATGGCGTATTCTTCCCTTTTGATAAAAATTCGTTTATATCTATCTTCTTTTCTTCCTTCAGGTCAAGCAGGACAATGTCGGCCGCCTTTCCTTCTTCCAGCCTTCCATACGGAAGCCTGAATGCTTCACATGGTTTACTTGTCAAAAAGTCAATGAGCTCCTTCAGGCTGATGATCCCTTTTTCCACAAAATGCGTGTAGAGCAATGGAAACGCCGTTTCCAGCCCGACAATCCCGAATGGGGCTTTCTGCATTCCGGCCGCCTTTTCTTCTGCTGTATGGGGCGCATGGTCTGTCGCGATAAAATCGATTGTGCCATCCAGCAATCCTTCGATAAGGGCTTCTTTGTCCTTTTTCCCCCTTAAAGGCGGGTTCATTTTATAGTTCGGGTCGAGTCCCGGTATATCCTCTTCACACAAGAGAAGATGGTGCGGCGTTACTTCAGCAGTAACTTTTATACCCGCCTTCTTAGCATCCCTCACTGTCCGCACGGACGCTTCTGTGCTGATATGGCAAACGTGGTAATGGCAACCCGCCGCTTCTGCCAATAGCACATCCCTGGCGATATGAACCGATTCGCATACAGACGGGATCCCGTTCAGCCCATGCTTCCTGGAAAATTCGCCTTCGTGGACACAGCCTTTGTGAATCAATGTATTTTCCTCACAATGCGCAACGATTGCAGCATCAATGGCAGCTGCCTGCTTCATCGCAGAAAGCATCATATCCGCCGATTGGACCCCTACGCCATCATCCGTAAAAGCAAAGGCCCCAGCTTCCTTTAATTCTTTGAAGTTCGTCATTTCTTGGCCTGTCTCCCGCACTGTGATTGAACCATACGGCAGAACGCGGACTGCTGCAGTCTCTTCGATCCGTCCCACCAGCTTTTCCATTGTTTCTTTTGAATCAGGCACCGGCCTTGTATTCGGCATTGCGGCTACAGTCGTGAAGCCTCCCCGTGCCGCTGCTTTTGTTCCTGTTTCGATCGTTTCTTTCTTTTCTCCACCCGGTTCCCTTAGGTGAACATGAAGGTCAACAAAACCTGGCGATACGAGCAGGCCTTCTGCTTCAATCGTTTCATGGCCTTTTTCATCTATATGGTCGGCTATTTCCGTAATCAATCCATTTTCAACCTTTATATCCTTTTGCTCCAAAACTCCAAGTTTATTAAACAATTGACCATTCTTTATGACGATTGCCAATTAAAGCCCCTCCTTTAGATACTGTGCTTTCCACTGCCCTTTTCAAAACGGCCATCCGGATGTAGACCCCGTTTTCCATTTGCTTAAAGATTCTTGAACGTTCGCATTCGATCAGGTCCTCATCTATCTCCACATTGCGGTTGACCGGTGCCGGGTGCATGATGATTGCTCCAGGTTTCATGGACTGTTCCCTTTCCTTAGTCAATCCGTATCTTTTCAGGTAATCTCCCTTGCTATGGATCATTTCTCCTGCATGGCGTTCATGCTGGATGCGAAGAAGCATGACGACGTCTGCTGTTCTCACGGCAGTATCGATTTCCTCGTATCTGCCATATGGGATGCTTGCATCGAACCACTCTTCCGGGCCTGAGAAGACGACTTCAGCTCCCAGCCTCCTCAGTGTATCGGCATTGGAACGGGCAACCCTGCTGTGCAGCACGTCCCCGATGATGGCTACTTTCAGATCTCTGAAACTTCCGAATTCTTGGTAAATGGTCATGAGGTCAAGAAGCGACTGTGTCGGGTGATGGCCACAGCCATCTCCTCCGTTTATGACCGGGATGTTAACTTTGCCGATCAATTGGTTGAAATACTCATCTTCCGGGTGGCGGATAACGACCGTATCCACACCGATCGCTTCGAGTGTTTTCACCGTATCATACAGAGTTTCTCCTTTTTGGACGCTGGATGTTGTCACTTCAAAAGGGATGACATCAAAACCAAGCTTTCTCTCGGCTACCTCAAAACTGCATTTTGTCCGAGTGCTGTTTTCGAAAAACAAATTGGCTGCAAATAATTTCTTTCCCGGTTCCCATGTCTCACCACCAGCAAAGCATATAGCTTCATCGAGAATCGCTTGTATTTCATGGACAGATAATTCTGTCGTTGTCAGTAAATGTTTCATTTTTTGTTTCCTCCCTTTTTCGTATTATGTTCGTTCACTCTGCGTCAAGGCCACATCTTCCTATTGTTCAAAAAAAACACCCTGAATATCGTTTCAGGGTGTTTTTGAACAAGGCTTTATTCCATACGGGGTCCATGTCTTTCCGTATTTTGCATACAAGCCTGTTTTATCACCCTTTTAAGCCTCTCTGGACTTTCATTAAAAGGTGTTCTATGCAGTTTTCGCTTCTTCTTCAAAAATATCTTCTTTAGCTTTTTCTTTGCCCGGCAAGATTTGATTCAGGATGATACCGATGATGGCAGCCAAAGCCATTCCGGATAGTTCAAAGTGCTCGCCGATTTTAAGCTGTGCATTTCCGATTCCGATTACAAGAATGACAGAGGCGATAATCAGGTTTCTGTTTATGCCGAAGTCTACTTTATTTTCCACCATCATCCGCAATCCGCTTGATGCGATGATCCCGAACAGAAGGATGGAGATTCCGCCCATTACCGCTTGCGGAATCGAGCTGATGATTGCCGAAACCTTGCCGATGAATCCGAACATGATCGCGATTACACCCGCTCCGCCGATTACATATACACTGAACGCTTTCGTGATTGCCAGCACTCCAATATTCTCGCCGTATGAGGTAAGCGGAGGGCCGCCAATTACAGATCCGATCATGATTCCGACTCCGTCACCCAAAATCGAACGGTGAAGGCCAGGCTTTTCGATGAAGTTCCTTCCGACAACTTTGCTTAATACCAACTGATGGCCGATATGTTCTGATAAAGTTACGATTGCAACCGGCACCATTACGATTGCGATCTGCCAGCTGATTACTGGGTCATAGTTCAGAAAAGGCACCGTGAAGTCCGGCATTTCGAAGAACTTCGCTGCTTTGATGCCTGCAAAATCCACAAGGCCGGCTGCTATTGAAACAAGGTAACCAACCACAATCCCAATCAGAATCGGGATAATCTTCAGAAACCCTTTCATATATACAGAGCATAAGATCGTTACAACAAGAGTCACAAGTGCTATTGATATATGCTTCAGGCTATAGTTTCCTGCCGCATCATACATTGCCATATTGACTGCCGTTCCTGCAAGTCCGAGCCCGATTACGACAATCACAGGTCCCACTACTACAGGCGGAAGTATATTGAATAACCATTTAACACCGAATTTTTTGATTACAATTGCTACGATTCCGTAAACCAAACCTGCCAGGAAGCATCCGAACATAACAGATTCCGGACCCCCTACACTTTTGGCGACTCCAATCGGAGCGATGAAAGCGAATGAAGAACCCAGATATGCGGGAATCTTTCCTTTTGTGATCAGCAAGTATGCCAATGTCCCCAAGCCGCTTGATACAAGCGCAACTGCCGGGCTAAGCCCTGTCAGGAACGGGACGAGCACCGTTGCCCCGAACATTGCGAATACATGCTGCAGGCTAAGCGTAAGCCATTGCAGTGCTGACGGCCTTTCTTCTACATCAAGTACAGTCTCTCTTTTTTCTGTTTCCATCTTTCCAATTCCCCCTACCCTATTTACAAGAAAACCCTCGTTTTTTTGACGAGGGCGGAAAGGTGAAAGGCAGCCTGGTGCGATTTGATTAGCCAGGCGGTTCTTTCCCTTTTTTAGCCTCACGGGACCACTTTTAAAAGGGTTTCTTTTTTTATTTTTGTATATCGGAAATGCTTACTTTGTCTATACCGTCGATCTCTGAGAGGTTTACGGTAATTTTTTCGTTTTGCGATGTAGGTACGTTTTTCCCTACATAATCAGCCCGGATCGGCAGTTCGCGATGGCCGCGGTCAACGAGGACGCCGAGCTGGATTTGTGACGGCCTGCCGATATCCATTAAAGCATCCATCGCAGCCCTTACTGTCCTTCCTGTATAGAGGACATCGTCTATCACAATTACTTTTTTTCCTGTTATGTCGGCACGGATGCTGGAGCCATTCACTTGCGGATCGCCGCTTTGCGTTTTCTTGCTCAGGTCATCCCTGTAAAGCGTAATGTCCAGTTCACCGACGTCGATCGACTTTCCTTCGATTTGCCCGATTCTCTCAGCCAAGCGGTTGGCAAGGAAAATGCCGCGCGTCTTGATTCCGACGATCACACAGTCAGCGACGCCTTTATTCTTTTCGATAATTTCATGTGCAATTCTCGTCAAGGCTCTTCGGATGGCTTGCTCATCCAATACAATTGCTTTTTCGCTCATCGGCATTTGGCACTCCTGTCATTCTTAGTAAGTATCGATGAAGACCCAAAAAAATCCTCTTGCCCAGGGCAAGAGGATACAGGTATACTACTGCCGGGTTTATGGTGACATCCGGCATTCCGTTTCCTTTTCAGCCTCTCTGGACTATATTAAAGGGTCATATTCAACTATCGTTAGTTTACATATTGCTTGTGCTTTTGTCAACGGTCATTTTGCAGTTTCTCCAAAAATTCCACAAAATACTCCGGTAAAGGCGCATTGAATTCGAGATACTCATTCGTACGCGGATGAATGAAACCGAGGACTCCAGCATGCAAAGCCTGTCCGCCCAGTTCAGGCGTCTTTTTCGGCCCATATTTCGGTTCTCCAGCAAGAGGATGGCCGATATATTTCATGTGTACGCGAATTTGGTGTGTCCTGCCTGTTTCAAGCTGGCACTCCACATAAGAAAAATCACGGTACGTTTCAAGAACCGTAAAATGAGTGACTGCATGTTTGCCATCAGGAACGACAGTCATGCTTTGGCGATCCTTTTTATCCCGGCCGATCGGCGCATCAATCGTACCATGGCTATGGCTGATAACGCCGTGTACCAC
>CAKQBC010000112.1 GCA_934215995.1 uncultured Bacillus sp.
GGCTTACAGAGGCAATCGCAGGAATCAGGTTAATCAAAGTGGAGAATGAATTGGTGTAATATAGGTGTAAAAAGCGAACTTTAAAGTGTTTTTTTATTTTATTGTTCGGTTTTATTGACTTATTCTCATGGCGTTGTTACTATAAAGAAGTAATTCATAAATAAATAGATTGTTAGTCGTATATCTTTGGGAATATGGCCCAAAAGTCTCTACCAAGCTGCCGTGAACGGCTTGACTACGATGAAATCAGCTTGTGCGATGTGCCGTTTCATGTGGCATCCGTGCACGTTATTTTCGTTCAATGTCAAAAATCCGTTCCAATTGGGGACGGATTTTTTTATTTAGGTAGGATACGAGATAATGATTTTTATCAGGGGGAAGAAAGATGAAGAAGTATTTCGAGTTTGACAAACTTGGGACGAATTACCGAAGGGAATTCATCGGGGGCTTGACTACATTCCTTTCGATGGCTTATATCCTGGCAGTCAATCCGCTGATGCTGTCTGAAGGCGGCCTGGATTATGATTCCGTATTCGTGGCAACTGCACTGGCTGCTGCAATCGGTACACTGTTCATGGGAATCCTTGCGAAATATCCGATTGCGTTGGCGCCGGGCATGGGGCTGAATGCATTTTTCGTGTACACAGTCATTTTTGAAATGCAAATTCCTTGGCAGACAGCTTTGACTGGTGTTTTGTTTTCCGGTTTGATTTTTATCGTCCTATCTATTTCTGGTATTCGTGAAACTATCATTAATGCAATCCCATCACAGCTTAAATATGCAGTGGGTGCCGGGATCGGGTTGTTCATTACATTTGTAGGCCTGCAGAATGCCGGCATCATTATCGATAGTCCATCAACACTGGTTTCATTGGGCGACTTTACGAACGGCAATACACTGCTTGCCATTTTCGGAATTGTGATTACAGTCATCTTAATGTCCAGAAAAATTAACGGCGGTATCTTTTATGGCTTGGTTATTACGGCAATTGTAGGGATGGTCTTCAACTTAGTGAAGCTTCCGGATGGAATTGTTTCGGGGATCCCAAGCATTGCACCGACATTCGGCGCAGCGTTTGAAGCATTCAGCGATCCTTCCCAGTTATTCAATGTCCAGTTCCTTGCGATCGTTCTGACATTCCTGTTCGTCGATTTCTTTGATACAGCAGGCACCTTGCTTGGGGTTGCGGGCCAGGCAGGCTTGGTGAAAGACAATAAACTTCCGCGTGCGGGCAGGGCATTATTATCAGATTCATTGGCGACTGTATCGGGGGCTATCCTGGGAACTTCCACTACTACGTCTTTCGTTGAATCGACAGCCGGTGTAGCTGCCGGTGCACGTTCCGGCTTTGCATCCGTTGTGACAGGCGTGCTGTTCCTGCTGGCATTATTCTTCTCTCCATTATTATCGGTTGTTACGCCGTATGTCACGGCTCCGGCAATGATCATTGTCGGTGCGCTTATGGTTGGGGCTCTTGCCGATATCGAATGGCGCCGTTTCGAAATTGCGGTTCCTGCATTCCTGACGATGATTTTCATGCCGCTTTCTTACAGCATTGCGACAGGTATTGCGATCGGATTCATTTTTTACCCGATTACGATGATTGTGGCGAAGCGCCATAAAGAAATCCATCCTATCATGTACGGGATGTTTGTAATCTTCGTATTGTACTTTATCTTCGGTAAATAAAATGTTTGGAGCCGTTGCTTCCTAATGATAGGGGGCAGCGGCTTTTTTATTTGTTCTTTCGGCTATCGGTTAATGATAAAATGTATCAAACACATAGAATGAGCAGCAGTTGAACAAGGGAGGTAGTGGGGATGGTGAGGATTCGTTTGTTGGACGAAACCGATGCGCAGCAATACCAGGGGCTTCGGCTGGCAGCTTTGCAGCATAATCCGGAAGCATTCGGTTCGACGTATGAAAGGGAAGTGGAATTTCTGCTGGAACTGGTGGGGGAAAGATTGCGTCCGGAACAGGACCGTTTTGTACTCGGTGCTTTTGATGAGGAGGGCGCTTTAGTCGGGATGGTCGTCTTCATGCGCGAAACCGGAGCGAAATTCAGCCATAAAGGGAATGTATTTGGAATGTATGTAGGGCCCGAAAGCAGGGGGAAAGGCATCGGCAAGCTGCTTCTGGAGGAACTGCTCAAGCGGGCGAAGCAATGTGAAGGCTTGGAACAGATTAATCTCGCTGTCGTCTCTGATAACATTCCGGCGAAAAGACTGTATTCATCGCTTGGATTCACCATCTATGGAATGGAACAGAATGCCTTGAAATGGCAGGGCCGGTACTTTGATGAAGATTGGATGGTTTTACGGTTGCAAGAATGAAATGCCTGCTTTGGTAAAAGGAACTTCCTTGAATGTGAAGTTCCTTTTTTTTATGGGGTTCGTTCCCTGTAACCGGCTGTTCGGGCCGTAAATATTGTGCGGAGAGATTGCCAGCTGATTGAGTTATGATTTTAACCATCACGCTTTATAGAAACATTTGTAAGGAATGGAAGTGTATTGTAGAATTTAGGTAGTTAGAATTTTCAAAAAAATAAATAGTAGGAGATACCGAATGAGACATCCATACTTACAGGAAGATCATGAAATGTTTCGTAAAGCGTTCCGCAAATTTCTTGAAAAAGAAGCATATCCTTATTATGAGCAGTGGGAAGAAGACAGGATGGTCCCCCGTTCCTTTTGGAAGAAGCTTGGGGGGCAGGGATATCTTTGTCCGGACCTTGCCGAGGAATATGGAGGCAGCGAGGTTGACTGGGGCTTCTCGGTTGTGATCAATGAAGAATTGGAAAGGGTCGGCACCGGCCTGATTGGAGTCGGCCTGCATAGTGATATTGTAGTGCCATACATAAATGCATACGGAACCAAGGAGCAAAAGGCGCGATTTTTGCCTAAGTGTGTAACGGGAGAGACGATAACAGCCATCGGGATGACAGAGCCGGGAGCCGGTTCGGATTTGGCCGGCATCAGTACTACTGCTGTCCTGAAAGGAGATCATTATGTGGTCAATGGCCAGAAAACGTTCATCACTAACGGAATCCAGGCAGATCTGATATTGATTGCCGTGAAGACTGATCCGAAAGCCGTGCCGAAGCATAAAGGGATTTCTCTGCTTATGGTGGAAAGAGGGACGGAAGGTTTCACGCGAGGAAGAAAATTGAATAAAGTCGGATTGCACAGCCAGGACACAGCTGAATTGATTTTCGAAGATGCATTGGTGCCGAAGGAAAATTTGCTGGGTGAAGAGGGCAAAGGCTTTATATATATGATGGAAAAACTGCAGCAGGAGCGGCTGATCGTAGCCATAGGTGCACAGGTGGCTGCCGAGGATATGGTGGAAATGACGATTGATTACGTCAAATCAAGAGAAGCGTTCGGCAAGCCGGTCAGCAAACTGCAATCGGTCCAGTTCAAAATTGCGGAAATGGCGACCGAGGTGGAAATGGGCAGGGCTTTCCTTGATTCCCTGATTGCCGAGCATATGAATGGTGAAAATGTAGTCACGAAAGTATCGATGGCTAAATGGAAGCTGACGGATATGGCGCGCCGTATATCAGCGGAGTGCATGCAGCTGCATGGCGGATATGGCTATATGGAAGAATACAAGATTGCAAGAAGATATCGGGATGTGCCGGTGGCGAGCATCTATGCAGGTACAAATGACATCATGAAAGTCATCATTGCGAAGAATCTGGGATTATAGGAGGGGCATGATGAGGCAGGCTGTTATTGTCGATGGGGTGCGCACACCCGTAGGGAAACGGAATGGATACTTGAAGGATTTCAGGCCCGATGACTTGGCGGGGCTGGTCATAAAAGAGCTGGTCGACCGGACGGGAATCAATCCGGCCATGATTGATGATGTCATATTGGGCTGTGTTTCACAGGTCGGCGAACAAGCTGGGGATATAGCGAGGTCTGCCGCTTTGATTGCGGGGCTCCCGATTGCGGTTCCGGGGGTGACGATAGACAGGCAATGCGGATCAAGCCAGCAGGCGGTGCATTTTGCTGCACAGGCCATTCTTTCCGGAGATATGGATGTAGTTATCGCAGGGGGCGTCGAGAGCATGTCCCGCATTCCGATCGGTTCGAATTATCAAGGTGTTCAGCCGAGCGGGATGCTGCAAAGCAAATACGAGATCATCCATCAGGGCCTGTCAGCCGAAAGAATCAGCGAGAAATACGGATTGGCGAGAGAGGAGCTCGACCGCTTTGCCTTCACGAGCCATCAGAAAGCTGTCAAAGCCCAGGAGGAAGGTGCATTTGAACGGGAGATTATGCAGCTCGTTGTCACGCTTGATGACGGAACGACTGCTGTCATTAAGGAAGATTCCGGACCGAGGAAGGATACCAGCCTTGAAAAGCTTGGGTCTTTGAAGCCTGCTTTTCAGGAGGGGGGATCCATACATGCGGGCAATGCCAGCCAGATCAGCGATGGGGCCGGTGCCCTTTTGATCATGGATAGGGAAAGGGCAGAGGAACTCGGATTGAAGCCGCGTTTCCTGATCCATACACGCGTGGTCGTGGGATCGGATCCGACATTGATGCTGACAGGCCCGATTCCCGCAACTGAAATGGCGTTGCAGAAAGCGAACCTGACTTTAGAGGACATCGATGTATTTGAAGTGAATGAAGCGTTCGCTTCGATTGTGCTCGCCTGGATGAAAGAGACCGGTGCCGACCCCGGGAAGCTGAATCCATGCGGAGGTGCGATTGCACTCGGGCATCCTCTTGGAGCGAGCGGGGCAAGGCTCATGCTCACCATGATGGGCGAGCTGGAAAGGAGGGGAGGGAGATTCGGTCTGCAGACCATGTGTGAAGGCAATGGAATGGCGAATGCGACAATCATTGAGCGTCTGGATTAAATTTCTTGCATCTTGGGGAGGACATGCCAGTTCTGATTAAGAGGGGGAGAAATATGCAGGTGACAATCGGGAAGATCTTTGACTTAGCCGTTAAGGGCTATCCAAACAAAGAAGCGCTATACGATGTAAGAAGCGGAAACCGGTATACGTATAAAGAATGGAACGATCAGGTTGACCGCCTTGCGAATGCTCTGAGAGAACAGGGGATCCGTAAGGGGGATCGTGTTTCGACGTTTCTTTTCAACCGGGAAGAACTCGCGATCACCTTTTTCGCATGTTCAAAATTGGGGGCTTTGTTCAATCCGATCAATTATCGTTTAATGCCTGAAGAAGTTGCATTTATCCTGCAGGACGCATCGCCGAAAGCAGTGATCTTCGAATCGGCGGTTGAGAACGTCATCTCTGCGATTGAACAAAGGTTTCCGGACATTTCGTTTTGGTATACGGACAAGGACGTGCCATCTTATGCGGAAAACTTCCATGAAAAGATTGTATCTGCACCTAATAGGCCTGTGCAAGAAGAGGTAGATGAAAACGACGATTATGCAATCATGTACACGAGCGGGACCACCGGAAGGCCGAAAGGAGTGGTCCACCGGCATAGGGACATCGCGGAGCAAAGTTTGCTGGCAATCCAGTTCACCAAGTTGACGGAGAATGCCCGCGGGCTGGTCATCGGCCCGATGTTCCATTGCGCCGAGCTGCATTGCGCATTCCTTCCCCGGGTGCACATAGGCGGTTCCAGTGTCATTATGCATCATTTCGAGCCTGTCAAAGTACTTGAAATGATAGAAAAAGAAAAGATAACGACCTTTTTTGGGGCGCCGACGATGTGGAATATGCTTCTTCAGGAGAATCATAGCCAATATGATTTGAGCAGCCTGAAGCTGGGCCTTTACGGGGCCGCCCCGATGGCGCCGGCTTTAGCGAAAGCATGCCGTGAACACTTCCGGACGGACTTTGTCCAGGCATATGGCATGACGGAAATGGGACCTGCCATAACGGCGCTTCCGAATGAGGATCAAATAAGGAAGTCGGGGTCGGCCGGCAAGGCGATCCTGAACCATGAAATTCGGATTGTCCGCATGAACGAAGCCGGCCCTTCGGAACCGGATGATATCATGCCTGCAGGAGAGAGCGGGGAAATCATTGTGCAGGGGCCATGCTTGATGAGGGGGTATTTCAACCGTGAGGAAGCGACCGAAAAAGCGCTTTACAAAGGATGGTACCACACAGGTGACATCGGCTATATGGATGAAGAAGGCTATCTGTACATCAAGGACCGGGTGGACGATATGATCATCAGCGGCGGAGAGAATGTATATCCGCGTGAAGTGGAAGATGCTTTGTATGAACACGGTGCCGTCCTGGACGTTGCGGTGATCGGCCAGCCGGATGACAGATGGGGAGAAACGGTGACTGCTTTTGTTGTCAGCAAAGATACAAGCCTGACCGCTGAAGAATTAGATGAATTCTGCAGGAACTCGGATAAGCTGGCCAATTATAAAAGGCCGAGAAAGTACATTTTCTGTGAGTCGATGCCGAGGAACGCAAGCGGGAAAATACAGAAGTTCCTATTGCGCAAGCAGTTGGAGGATCTTTTGTATAAATAAATAGTGAGTAAAGGCGCCGCCATTCCTGAGCGGCGTTTTTGTGTTTCATTAGAAATAGGAAAATAATCCGATTCAGGAAGTAGGCGAAAGGTATTATGATAATAGTGGCATGATTACATATAAAATAATTTCAAATGCGGGGATTGTGTAATGTTATTTAACTCTGTCGAATTTGTGTTTCTATTTTTGCCGGTTGTATGGATCGTTTATATGCTACTGAACAGGACAAGGCATAGGACGATTCCGATTTACTGGCTGGTGTTATCCAGTCTGTTTTTTTATGGCTATTTTAATGTGAATTATATTTATTTGATTTTTTTATCGGTCGGCTTCAATTATGTTTTTGGGATTTTGCTTGAGAAGGCAAGCGGGGGTATCCGAAAAAAAATATATTTGGCAATCGGTATATCGGCCAATGTTTTGCTGCTCGGTTATTTCAAATATGCGGATTTCTTTATTGAAAACGTAAATACCGTATTCAAAGCCGATTACGGCTTGCTGTATCTCGTGCTGCCCCTTGGCTTAAGCTTCATTACGTTCCAGATGATCGGCTATTTGGTCGATGCATATAATGGGGAGACGAAAAGATACGGTTTGGCTTATTTTTCGTTGTTTGTGACATTCTTTCCACAACTGATCGCCGGGCCGATTATCAAACACAATGATACGATTCCCCAGTTCGAGGATGAATCCAAGCGGAAAATCAACTTGCACAACCTGGGGGCAGGCATTTTTATATTCATGGTCGGAATGCTGAAGAAGGTAGTGATCGCTGATACGGTTGCTGTATGGGCGAACGATGGATTTCAGAACTTCCAGGCTTTGACGTTTTCCGAAGCATGGATTACAT
>CAKQBC010000113.1 GCA_934215995.1 uncultured Bacillus sp.
CTTCAAGCCCGTTCCCCATTGCTACGCCGCAGCCGGCATATTCAAGCATTTCAAGGTCATTGTCCTCATCGCCGAACGCAATGATCCGTTCTTTCGGAATATCCAGGTAGTCGGCCACTTTTTTGATGCCGACAGCTTTATTAAGCCCGCTTTTGACGATTTCGACGACGTGGAAAGGGTCTGCCCAGCGGCGGTGGTCGATCACTTCAGCATGGACATCGGAGAGATGCTGCCTGATTTTGGCGACATCCTGCTCATCGGCATGGATCAGCATGCTTGTCGGGGATTTCCCCAGGTAGCTGCGCAGATCGCCAACCGTAACATTCGGATTCCCCATCATAAAGATATCGATCAGTTTATCGTCGTGGTAATGGAAGTAAAGATCGTCCTTCACTTCCGCGATAATATTGTGGTAGGTGAATTCCTCGCAAGCCTCCACAATTTCCTTGGCGACCTTTATATCCATCGGGTTATGGTAGACGCCCCAATTTTTTGAGAGCGGATGGTGGACAAATGCGCCGTTGAAATTCACGATCGGCGTTTGTAAGGTTAATTCCTGGTAATAAGGCACACTTGACCGGAAAGGCCTCCCGGTGGCAATCATCACTTCATGTCCCTGTTCCCTTATGGCTCTGATGGTGTGCTTTGTCCTTTCGGATATCGTTTTATCATTCTTTAAGAGTGTCCCGTCCAAATCGAGGGCGATTAAATGTCTTTCAGTCATAGGCTCTCCTTTTTGATTTCTATAGTTTGTATTGGCATCTATACATGCTTTCGGTTTGCTTTCAGTTATGTTGATTGTATAAGACATTATAACATTTTTCCAATCAAGCCACTTTTCATGTATAGTGAAATTATACTTAAAACTAGATGTGGGGGATATCATAAATGGTCATAATAAAAAAAGAGTCCGTCGGCAGCATACCTTTATTACATATATGCAAACAGGAGCACCAAGATGTGAAAAGGCCGCTTATGCTGTTCGTCCACGGATTTGAGAGTACGAAGGAACGGAATGTTCAATATGGGTACATGCTTGCTGAAAAGGGTTTTCGTGTGCTTCTCCCGGAAGCCATTTACCACGGGGAGCGGCATGAAAAACAAAATATGAATACGAAGTTTTGGGAAATTGTGATTCGGACCATAGGGGAGCTACCGGCCATTAAGGACGCTTACGTTGAAAAAGGCCTGGTGGATGAATCGAGGATTGCTGTTGGCGGTACTTCGATGGGCGGAATTGTCACACTCGGAGCGATGGGCAAGTATGATTGGATTTCCTTTGGCGTATCCATGATGGGGACGCCTGCATACGTGGATTTCGCCAAGTACCAGCTGCGGCTATTGGAGCAGGCATACGGGGAATTTCCTATGTCCCAGGAACAGATTGAAGCCCAGTTGGCTGCCCTAAGGCAGTACGATGTGACGGAACAGCTGGATTCATGGAAGCCAAGGCCACTGTTTTTCTGGCATGGAAAAGCTGACACAACCGTTCCTTATCAAGCAAGCTTTGATTTTTACAGCAGATTGAAGCCCATCTATGATAAAAAAGGCATCGCGCTTCATTACACCCTGGATGAAAAAGCGGGGCATGCTGTCCCGAATGATGCTGTGATTGAAATGGTTTCCTGGGTGGAAAAACAGATGGTGAAGCCTGCAGGACAAATCTTTTAAAAAAACGGACAGACTTTGGTAAGATATACGAAAGGGTAAAAAGGAGTTGAATATGTTGGATCAAGAATTGAAAGATAATATCATGGGAGCGCTGGAACAGGTTATTGACCCGGAGCTTGGAATCGACATTGTTAATCTTGGCTTAGTTTATGATATAGACATGGATGAAGAAGGGCGCACAACTGTAACAATGACTTTAACGTCAATGGGGTGCCCGCTCGCTGGTACAATCGTTGACCAAGTGAAAGCCTCACTCGCGGATATCCCTGAAGTGAAGGAAACGGAAGTCAATATCGTCTGGAATCCGCCATGGTCGAAAGACCGTTTATCCCGCTATGCAAAAATCGCTTTAGGCATATCCTAATCGAAGCGGATCAACCCATTAATATGAAAGCCCCATTTTTCAATGGGGCTTTTTTTATGCACAAAAAATAGAAACTAGCGAACACGATTCGGAGTTCTTGCAGAATGAAATGATCTACAGCTGAAGTTGTAGACCATTTTTTTCAGAAAAAGTCCTTATGGATCGATAAATTTCCAGATGTTATTTTTTGACAAAAAAATCCGCTTTGAAAATATACTCAATTTATAAAAATTCAATTGCATTTATTTTTATTCATGACTATAATGATATAAATATTAAAAATGCATAATAACTGGAAAAGGGGCGAATAGCCGGGATGAATATTTCGATAGTTGGCGCATCAGGATACAGCGGGTTGGAACTGATACGGATTCTGAGCAATCATCCCCATTTCAAGATTGCTTCGCTTCATTCATCCTCGAAGGCAGGGGAACGCATATCCGCAGAGAATCCGCATCTGATGCATATGGATGATGTATACGAACCGATTGACCCGGAAGCGATCGCCAAGAAGAGTTCAATTGTATTTTTGGCCACTCCTTCGGGAATATCAGCCGAATTGACTCCGCAATTAATGGAAACCGGAATGAAAGTCATAGACCTCTCAGGAGATTTGCGGCTTGCCGACCCCGGTCAATATACAGAATGGTATAAAAAGAAGCCTGCCCCCGGTGAAATGCTTGAACGGGCGGTTTACGGCCTCAGCGAATGGAATAAGGAACAGATCGAAGGTGCGGACCTTATAGCAAACCCCGGCTGCTATCCGACAGCATCTCTTTTGGGGCTGGCCCCTTTGCTTATTGAGAAGCTTTGCCGGAAGAATAGTATAGTAATAGATGCAAAGTCAGGGTTATCCGGGGCAGGAAGGTCTGCTTCCGCGGCAACGATGTATAGTGAAATGAATGAAAACTTTAAAATATACAAAGTGCATCAGCACCAGCATATCCCGGAAATAGAGCAGCAGGCAGGGATTTGGCAGGAGGATATCGGAGCGGTTGAGTTCAATACCCACCTTATCCCGATGACGAGGGGCATCATGGCGACGATCTATGCCGAATTGACAGAACAGGCAACTACCGAACAATTGCTGGACTTGTATAGAAGCATGTATGAACAGCATCCGTTTGTCAGGATCAGCCCAAAAGGAACCTATCCATGCACGAAACAGGTTTCGGGCTCCAATTATTGCGACATCGGTGTTTCCGTCAATGAGAGGACAGGAAGAGTGACCATAGTGTCAGTAATCGATAATCTTTTGAAAGGAGCGGCAGGCCAGGCGGTCCATAATGCGAATATACTTTGCGGCTTCGAAGAAACAGCAGGTCTATTGCAGGCGCCGTTATACCCATAATCCTGCCGGGGTGGCATATGAAGATAGTAAAAGATAAAACGACAATCAGAAAGATCCATGAAGGCTCTATTTTATCCCCTAAAGGATACAAGGCAGGCGGGTATCATGCGGGGCTCCGTTATTCGAAAAAGGACTTGGGAATCATTGTATCGGATCATGCAGCCAATGCTGCAGCCGTATACACACAGAGTGCAGTGCAGGCTGCCCCGATTCTTGTGACGAAGGAAAGCCTGGCAGCCGGGGGCAAGATACAGGCTGTGATTGTAAACAGCGCATGCGCCAATGCCTGTACAGGGAAGCAGGGCTTGAAAGACGCTTATCAGATGAGGAATGAAACGGCAAAGAAACTTGGGATTCCTGAGCATTATGTGGCTGTGGCATCAACAGGTGTCATCGGTGAATATATGAATATGGAAAAGTTGTCGAAAGGCATTCAGGAGATTGAGTATGCATGCGGACCTGAATATTCGAATGATTTTGAAAATGCAATCCTGACTACGGATACGACCGTCAAGAATTGTGCATATTCTGCGGTGATCGGGGGCAGGGACGTGATTATTGGCGGAGCAGCAAAAGGTTCCGGCATGATTCACCCTAATATGGCAACCATGCTAGGGTTTCTGACGACTGATGCAAATGTTTCTTCGGAAAACCTCCAGCAAGCCCTGGCCCTTTCGGTGGATTCGACTTTCAATCAGATTACCGTAGACGGGGATACATCAACGAATGATATGGTGTTGGTTACTGCAAACGGAAAAAGCGAAGGAGAAGAAATTACTCCGATGCATGAAGACTGGGGCATATTTGTCGGGCTATTGGGGGCTGCCTGTGAAGACTTGGCGAAAAAGATCGCCAGGGACGGAGAAGGGGCCACTAAGTTAATTGAAGCAAATGTGGAGGGAGCCAGGACAAAACAAGATGCGAGAGCGATCGCCAAAACGATTGTCGGCTCCAGCCTCGTCAAGACAGCGGTTTTCGGAACAGATGCAAACTGGGGAAGAATCATAGCCGCCATGGGACGAAGCGGCGTATCCTTCGATTCTGAAAAAGTGGATATCTATCTGGGCGATATACTGCTTTTGGAAAACGGCGAGCCGATCCCCTTCTCTGAGCCTGAAGCCAAGGCTTACCTGGAAAACAGCACAGTGATCATCAGGGCGGTGCTGAAGGAAGGGATGAAAACGGGGACGGCCTGGGGCTGCGATTTAACGTATGACTATGTCAAAATTAATGCCAGTTACCGGACATAGGAGGAAAAATATGAAGATCGTTCTGATTAAGCTTGGCGGCAGCATTCTTCATGAAGTCAATGATTCCTTTTTTTCAAGCTTAAAAGAGTTGCAGGAGAATGGCTACAAGCTCCTTTTTGTTCACGGGGGCGGGCCTGATATAAATGAAATGCTGGATACCCTTAACATTGAGCCGATTTTCCATAACGGCTTGCGGAAGACGACGGATGATGTACTGAAGGTGGTTGAGCTGGTTTTGTCAGGCAAGACCAACCGTGCGCTTGTGTCGCTGCTCCAAAGGAACGGCCTGTCGGCAATTGGCCTCCAAGGCAGCGATGTCAAGCTGTTGGAAGCGGAGCATATCGACAGGGAAAGCCTTGGTGAAGTGGGGCGTGTGACGTCGGTCAATACAGACCTTCTGTTCAAGGTTATGAAGATGGGCCTCATACCGGTCATGACGCCGCTGGCGCAGTCAAGGGACGGGAAAACGCTCAACATAAATGCGGATATGGCGGCAGGCGCTGTTGCACATGCCCTGCAGGCTGAAAGCTGTGTTTTTGTAACGGATGTAAAAGGTGTATTGAACAATGGGTCATTAATGGAATTTATGTCAGCAGATGAAGCGGAAAAGCTGATTGAACAGAATATCATTCACGGAGGGATGATCCCGAAAGTGCAGACGGCATTGGATGTCCTGAAAACAGGGACAGAAGAGGTAAGGATCGTCAGCGGAAAAGAACCATTCTTTTCAAAGGGAAAATGGATCGGGACCTCCTTCCAGGAGAAAGAGAGGGCGAGCATATGAGCCATGTGTTTCCAACGTATCAACGGTGGAGCCTGACTCCGTCGCAGGCGGAAGGTTCCTGGATTACAATGGAAAACGGAAAAAAATATCTTGATTTCACTTCGGGCATCGGTGTTTTGAATCTGGGGCACCGCCATCCGAAAGTAGAGGAAGCGGTAAAAGGACAATTGGAGAAATACTGGCATACGTCCAATCTTTTTGAACAACCGTTACAGGAGCAGCTTGCCGGGTTGCTGGCGGCTTCATCAGGACTCGATGCCGTCTTCTTTTCGAACAGCGGGGCAGAGGCGAATGAAGCTGCCATCAAGCTTGCCAAGAAGGCGACAGGCAGGAAGAAAATTGTCACTTGCCTGCAGTCATTCCATGGCCGCACGTATGCAGGCATGGGGGCAACCGGACAGGAGAAAGTGAAAACCGGATTCGGGCCGATGCTCGATGCGTTCGAATATGTTCCTTTTAATGACAGGAGCCAGCTGCAGGATGCAGTCGATGAAGATACCGCAGCCATCATGGTTGAAGCCGTTCAGGGGGAGGGGGGCATACACTGCGCCACTCTTGAATACCTTAAGGCGGTCCAGGAGACAGCCAGGAAAGCCGGCGCCCTGCTGATTATTGATGAAGTCCAAACAGGAATCGGACGGACTGGTGAGATGTTCGCCTTCCAGCATTATGAAATCGAACCGGATATCATAACATTGGCGAAAGGTTTGGGCAATGGGTTGCCGATTGGTGCGATGCTCGGTACAAAAGAGCTGGCTGGACATTTCGGGCCGGGAAGCCATGGATCGACATTCGGGGGCAATCCGCTCAGTACTGCCTCGTCAATAGCGGTTATGCAGGAAATGAACAGTCCCGATTTTCTTGAAGAAGTGAAAGAGAAGGGGAAAGAATTACAAAAGAAGCTGAAGGAAGAACTTAAGAATGCAGCCTGCGTTAAAGAAGTAAGGGGCCTTGGATTGATGATCGGCATTGAATTGGCATTGGATGCAGCCCCAATCATTAAAAACCTGCAGGATAATCAGCTGCTTGTGCTGAATGCAGGCCCGAACGTCATTCGTTTGATGCCGCCGTTGACTGTTTCCGATGATGAAATCGGCCAGGCGCTGGAAAAGCTTGTTGATGCTTTAAGTAAAACTGCAATCACAGCCGGATAAGGCTGCATATTTTTGGGGATGAACGCATAAAAACACTAAAATATTAATAATTATTCATCGGACAGAGGTGACGAAATGAAAAGCTATATACATTTGCAAAACGGTGAGACATTCAAGGGGAAATGGTTGACTGACCCGTCGCAAACAACAGTTTCTGGTGAAATTGTATTTTATACTGGCATGACAGGGTACCAGGAAGTTCTGACGGATCCTTCCTATAAAAATCAAATTGTTGTATTCACATATCCGCTGATCGGCAATTACGGAATAAATGAACATGATTTTGAAAGCAAAAAACCGCATGTGGCGGGGGTGATCGTCCACAGGGGGGATATGGCATTCTCGCATTATGATGCATACGGCTCCCTGAAGGAGTATCTGAATAAATGGAACGTCCCTATGATCGGGAATGCCGATACGAGGGCGATCGTCAAAAGAATAAGAATCCATGGATCAATGCCTGCTTTTCTAACCGATCAGCCGGAGCTGCCTTCCGATGATCTATCCTATGAAGCGCCGGCACCCATCCCTTTAGTATCAATCCGGAAAGCCGAAACGCATGGAACAGGAAGCAAGCATATTGTTTTGATCGATTTTGGCTGCAAGAAGTCCATTTTGGAGTCATTGCTCAAATATGATTGCAGGGTTACGGTTGTTCCGTATAACTGCACTTTTGTAGAAGTAGTGAAGCTGAAACCGGATGGAATCCTTCTCTCGAATGGGCCGGGG
>CAKQBC010000114.1 GCA_934215995.1 uncultured Bacillus sp.
GATTAACGGAGTAGGGAATATTATGAAGTCGCGTGTATATGAAGAATTGGATGTGCCCGCATTCACCGACCGTACACGTGCTTCCTTGAAAATTCAGGAAGGCTGCAATAACTTCTGTACGTTCTGCATCATTCCATGGGCGCGCGGCCTTATGAGATCACGCGATCCGAAAGAAGTAATTCGCCAGGCACAGCAGCTTGTCAATGCCGGCTACAAAGAGATCGTGCTTACAGGCATCCATACAGGCGGATACGGAGCGGATATGAAGGATTATAATTTGGCGATGCTGTTGAACGATCTGGAACGCGAAGTGGACGGACTGAAGAGAATCCGTATATCTTCCATTGAAGCAAGCCAAATCACGGATGAAATCATTGAAGTACTGAAGAATTCCACTAAAGTGGTCCGCCATCTTCACATACCGATTCAATCCGGTTCGGATACTGTCCTGAAAAGAATGCGCCGTAAATATTCAATGGACTTCTTTGGCGACCGGATCCGGAAACTGAAGGAGGCGCTGCCTGGACTTGCGGTCACTTCCGATGTAATTGTCGGCTTCCCTGGTGAAACAGAGGATGAATTCATGGAAACATATAACTTCATCAAGGAGCATAAGTTCTCTGAACTTCATGTATTCCCGTATTCCAAACGGACAGGCACCCCAGCAGCCCGCATGGACGGCCAGGTGGATGAAGAAGTCAAGAATGTACGGGTCCATAAATTGATTGAACTGAGCGACCAGCTTGCCAAAGAGTATGCTTCAGAATTTGAAGGGGAAGTCATAGAGATTATCCCAGAAGAGCAATTCACGGAAGGCGGGAAAGATAATCTGTACGTCGGTTACTCCGATAACTACCTGAAAGTAGTATTCGCCGGAACAGAGGATATGATTGGGGAACTGGTGAAGGTAAAAATCACAAAAGCGGGGTATCCTTATAACGAGGGACAATTCGTAAAAGTGATGAGCCCCCATGAAGAAGCCTTGTTGAAAGCATAATATTTTCATTTATGAAGGAGACAGCCGAATGAATAATAAGATTGCGTCCATGATTGACCATACTGCGCTTAAGGCGGATACGACATTGCATCAGATTACTGCATTGTGCGACGAAGCGCGTGAATACAAGTTTGCTTCCGTTTGCGTGAATCCATACTGGGTGAAAAAAGCTTCGGAATTGCTGTCGGGATCCGGTGTGGATGTTTGTACTGTCATCGGATTCCCTTTAGGGGCATCCGCTTCCTCCGTAAAGGCTTTCGAAACAAAACAGGCGATTGAGGACGGAGCGACTGAAGTTGATATGGTCATCAATATCGGAGCGCTTAAAGACGGAGATTATGAAACGGTTGAGCGTGATATCCGTGCTGTCACAGAGGCCGCTAAAGGCAAAGCATTGACGAAGGTCATCATCGAAACGAGCCTGCTGACAGATGAGGAGAAAGTGAAAGCTTGTGAATTGTCCGTTAAGGCAGGAGCGGATTTCGTGAAAACGTCCACTGGTTTTTCAACAGGCGGTGCGACAAAAGAAGATATCGCATTGATGAGAAAGACAGTCGGCCCTGACCTTGGCGTAAAGGCATCAGGCGGTGTGAGAAACGCCGAGGATGCTGAGGCGATGATCCAGGCAGGAGCGACAAGAATAGGCGCAAGCGCAAGCATTGCGATCGTAAGCGGAAAGACTGCAGACAGCGACTATTAAGAAATAAACAAGACCCCCTAGAAATATAAAATGTACCCTTTGTAAAGGACATTTTAATATCTTGGGGGTCTATTTATATTCCGTTTGTCCGATTCCTGTCATGAACCGATAAAATGAAACGGCTGAAAAGGTTCGTGAATGGCAGCACGAGAAGGCTGCATATGATGTTGAACAGGACGCTCGCATGGGCAAGCTGGACCTGTTTGGCATCCGTCAGCAGGGCCGCTGCCCATTCAAGCTCACTGATGAACGGGTAAAACAATGCGACCCCCAGCAGGTTCAGCCATATATGGGCATATGCGGTCAGTTTGGCTTCTTTCGGGCTTCCGAGCGCAGCAATGTAGCCGGTGATGCATGTTCCTATATTTGAGCCGAGCATAAGGGCAATCCCCGCAGCCACAGACATTTCATTCCCGGCGATAAAGCCCATTGCAATCCCGATTGTCGCTGTGCTTGAATGAATCAGTGCTGTAATCAGGGCGCCTGTGAAGACGGCAAAGAGCAAATGGTCCTCAACTGAGGCGAGAAGCATTGAGAAAAAAGGATATCCTGATAACGGTTCAGCCAGCGAGGTGAAACCCCCTATGGCGAAAAAAATCAAAAACAGCCCCATCAGAGCAAATCCGGTGTGCCTGAGAATGCGCCGTCCTGTCAGAACGAGGATGAACCCTGCAAAGATCCCCGGAAAAATCCAACGTTCGAGAGAAAAGGTCATAAATTCAGCAGTGATGGTTGTACCGATGTTGCTGCCGAGTATGATGCCGATGCTCTGCTGGAATGTAAGGCCGCCGACCGACACGAGACCGACAGTCATCACCATTACGGCTGAGCTGCTCTGGAGGAGCGCTGTGAAGAACATGCCAGTGAAAAAACCTTTCACAGGCGTAGCGGCAACACGCTGGATCCTGTCCCGCAAAGCATCGCCTGTCAGGTTCAAAAGCCCATGCCTCAGAATAGCCATCGCACACAAAAATATGATTATATAAAAAATGAATAATAGAAGCTCTTTCATCGTAAAAGTCCACCCCTTCTCCAAATCATATTTCCTGAAGGGAAGGGACATGCCAATAATTACAAATCGGCTTTAAAAAGTGGCCAATGCCTACTAAATCAATTTTTGAGAATTAGTTGACCTTACATTATCCTTATATTATAATCGATAAGTACATGATATGAATTATGTTACACTTGAGTTAGTGTGTTGTGTTCGGAGGGAGGGATAGAGATGTCTAAAACCGTAGTTCGTAAAAACGAATCACTTGAAGATGCTCTTCGCCGCTTCAAACGCACTGTATCTAAAACAGGTACACTGCAAGAAGCAAGAAAGCGCGAATTTTATGAAAAGCCAAGCGTAAGACGTAAGAAAAAGTCTGAAGCTGCAAGAAAACGTAAATGGTAAGAGAGGGTGGAAATATGAGTCTTCTCGATCGTTTAAACAATGACATGAAACAAGCGATGAAGAACAAGGAAAAAGACAAGCTTTCTGTCATTCGTATGCTTAAGGCTTCGATTCAGAATGAAGCGCTGAAGCTAAGGAAAGATACATTAACAGACGAAGAAGATTTGACAGTCCTTTCTCGCGAATTGAAACAACGTAAAGACTCTCTCCAAGAGTTTTCAAATGCTGGTCGAGACGACCTCGTTGAAAAAGTTCAATCCGAAATCAAATACGTAGAAGTATATATGCCTCAGCAACTTACGGAAGAGGAAGTAACTGATATAGTTAAAGATACCATTGCAAGCGTTGGAGCTACATCCAAAGCCGATATGGGTAAAGTAATGGGAGCCCTTATGCCTAAGGTCAAAGGCAAGGCTGATGGTGCTCTTGTTAATAAATTAGTACAACAACATCTATCTTAAACTCGTTTAAAAGCCACAGGCATTTGCTTGTGGCTTTTGAATTTATTCCGCCAAACCCTGGGAAAGGGCCCGCTCAAAAGCAGGCTGGAATCATAAGCCTCAAGCGGAAAAGGGGGCAATGGTTTATCTGTTGATTGGGCAATGGCGGGACGGAGTTTTATATTTGGACATAAATAAACGAAACAATTTTGCGTCAATTCGCTTTTTTGAAACCTTTTTGTAATATAATCGTATATACATATATCATAGCGTGAAAGGAGGATCTGCATTGCGAAGAGTGGTTTCCTTTCTTCTTTTCATGGGGCTGTTAATGAGCGTTCTTTTGCCGGCGCACAGTAAAGCTGCCGAAGAAAAGGTATATATCGTCCCTTTGGAGAATACGGTTGAAAATGCCCTGTATTCCTTTTTGGAAAGAGCAATCACCACTGCTGAAGAAGATGGTGCCTCCGCTATTATCTTTCAGATCAATACGACAGGCGGAAGAGTGGACGCAGCCACAAAAATCGCCAAGCTATTTTCGGATGCCGAGATCCGTACGATTGCTTGGGTAGACACTGAAGCTTTATCAGCCGGAGCGTATATCGCTTTAAACGCAGATGAAATCTATATGTCTCCAGGCTCAACAATGGGAGCGGCAGCCATTATTGATTCCAATGGGAACGCAGCTGATAAAAAAGCGCAGTCTTACTGGAATGCTGCCATGAAAACGGCAGCCGAGAAGAACGACAGAGATCCGCGTTATGCGCTGGCTATGGCGGATGAAGACAATGACCTCGCAGAACTGGGGGCCGGCAAAGGGAAGCTGCTGACATTGACGGAAACACAGGCCCTCGAAGTCGGCTACAGTGAAGGCACGGTGGAAAACCAGGAAGAGATGCTAAAAGCGGCCGGTTATGAGAATGCCGACATTCTGCAGCTGAACGAGAGTCTCGCTGAAAAGGCGGCAAGGTTTTTGACCAATCCGCTTGTAATCCCTTTTCTGCTGACAATCGGACTGCTTGGGATTGTCATTGAAATCTTCTCGCCGGGATTCGGCTGGCCTGGATTCACGGGCATATCGGCCTTGCTGCTGTTTTTCTTCGGGCATCTTGTGGCGGGCCTGGCAGGGTATGAAACCATTATTTTGTTCCTTGTCGGATTGCTCCTTTTGCTTCTGGAATTATACTTGCCGGGAGGAATCGCGGGGGCCTTAGGCGGTGCGGCGGTGATCGGCAGCCTGTTCATTGCCGGGGAGAATAATACGCATATGGCAGTGTCCATAGCAATTGCGGTTACTGTTTCACTGGTTGTATCAATTTTAATGGTAAAGGTGTTTGGAAAACAGATGAGATTTTTTAAAAAGATGATTCTAACTGATTCAACGAGCACTGAGAATGGTTATGTCTCAAATATTAACCGGTTGGACCTCATCGGCAGGACTGGTACAGCCCAAACGGCCCTTCGCCCATCGGGGATAGCCGTAATTGACGATGAGAGGCTTGATGTTGTGACGGAAGGAAGCTTCATCGACCCGGGGAAACCGGTTAAGATTGTCAAGGTGGAAGGTTCAAGGATCGTAGTCAGGGAGATACAGAAAACAGAGGAAGGATGATTAAGTAAATGGGTCCAGATACAATTATGATATTGATTGCAGTAGTATTGGGGATAGTAGTCCTCTCCGTATTCTTTACATTTGTTCCTGTCATGCTGTGGATTTCGGCATTGGCAGCAGGAGTGAAGATCAGCATCTTCACATTGGTAGGTATGAGGCTCCGCCGTGTTATACCGAGCAGGGTTGTCAATCCGTTAATCAAGGCGCATAAAGCAGGGCTTGACGTGACGACAAACCAGCTGGAGAGCCATTACCTTGCAGGAGGTAATGTAGACCGCGTTGTGAACGCATTGATTGCGGCACAGCGTGCAAATATTGAATTGAGCTTCGAAAGAACGGCAGCCATCGATTTGGCCGGACGTGATGTTCTTGAAGCGGTACAAATGAGCGTTAACCCGAAAGTAATCGAAACTCCATTCATATCCGGTGTCGCTATGGACGGGATTGAGGTTAAGGCCAAAGCAAGGATTACCGTGCGTGCGAACATCGAACGCCTTGTCGGGGGTGCCGGTGAAGAAACAATCGTTGCCCGTGTAGGTGAAGGGATCGTTTCTACAATCGGTTCATCCGAGAGCCATAAAAAGGTGCTGGAAAACCCTGATATGATTTCAAGGACAGTCCTGGCAAAAGGCCTTGACTCAGGAACAGCATTCGAAATTCTGTCGATCGATATTGCCGATGTTGATATCGGCAAAAATATCGGTGCGATGCTGCAAACGGACCAGGCGGAGGCCGATAAGAAAATCGCCCAGGCGAAAGCCGAGGAACGCCGCGCAATGGCTGTAGCCCAAGAGCAGGAAATGAGGGCGAAAGTCGAAGAGATGAGAGCCAAAGTTGTGGAAGCAGAAGCAGAAGTGCCGCTTGCAATGGCTGTGGCCCTTAAAGACGGCAATATCGGAGTAATGGATTATATGAATATCCAGAACCTGACTGCAGATACCGAAATGAGAGACTCAATCGGAAAAATGTCAGATGATAAAAACGGCAGCAACTAATAATGGGTTGACGCCTTATCCAGTCCTTGGCTGAGCGTACATTCGAATCGCCGCCGGCTGATTTTGGGCTTCTATGGCCTATGATCCGACCGGCTGCGGGAAGAAAATCCATCTAAATCGCATGGAACTGGCTCTGTATCCCTGATGGGAATCTGGCATCTATCCAGTCCATACAATTGCCGGTTCAAGCCAAGGCCTCTAATTCAGAAGGCCTCGGCGTAACGAAAGCGATATCCGGAAAGGAGAGTGGCTCCTTAATGAATCTGATCGACTTTATCCTGGATAATGCCTTCTTATTGGTCATTATCCTGGGAGCTATCAGTTCTTTCTTAGGGAAAGGCAGCAAAAAAGCAGACGATCCCCTTCCCGAAAGGCCAAAGCAACGTCCGACAGTAACACAGACACTGAAGGACTACCAGAGGAAATATGAAGAAACCATCGAGCAGTCCAAACGTACATTGAGCGATTTCGGCAATCCGGAAGCATCCCGGGACACAGTTCAGGAAGCGGCTGAAGCTGAGATTTCAAGTGCCATGGACGACTATCTTGAGAAGCAGGAAGAGCTTCGGAGAAAAGCCGAAGCGATGGAACAGAAGATTGGCCGGTTCAAGAATGTATCTTCGGGGTCTTCCGCCGATAGGAAAACAATGGGAGCCTTCAGCAAAAACCCGGTAGTTAACGGATTGATTATGGCTGAAGTATTAGGGCCCCCAAGATCCAAGCAGAATCGCCGAGTAAGGTAAACTTCGCATAATCGGGGGGTTATCGGCTGTTGAACCGAAGGCTTTCTGATGGGCTTTTGTCCGCGCCTAAAAAAATAAAGTAGTGCTAGAATCCTTTTTCCGCTCATACATTTGAGAGGAAAGGGGGTTCTTTTTTTATGGCAAAAAAGTGGAGCCAGAAATTGAAGCAGGCATTAGTTAATACAGCCGATCTTCCAGAAGATGTCATGATGGACCTTCCAAGGATCACAATGATCGGGCAGCTGCATATTTACATAGAGAACCATCGGGGCCTGATCGCCTTTTCGGATACAGAGATAAGGACGTCCCTTTCAAAGGGGGAGCTATCCATTAAAGGGGAAAATCTGGTGATAAAGGCAATCCTGCCGGAGGAAATTCTGCTTG
>CAKQBC010000115.1 GCA_934215995.1 uncultured Bacillus sp.
GTTATTGGGGGTCGATGAACGTGAAAACGACAGCGGCCGTTCCGACACGATGATTGTCCTTACAGTGAACCCTGACCAAAAATCGATCAAGATGCTCAGCATCCCTAGGGACACTCGTACAGAAATCATCGGCAAAAATAAGGACGATAAAATAAACCATGCGTATGCCTTCGGCGGCGCAACGATGGCGATGGATACAGTTGAAAACTTTCTCGATATTCCGATCGATTACTATGTGAAGATCAATATGGAAGGCTTCCAGGACATCGTGAATGCCGTCGGCGGCATCACAGTCAACAACGATCTTGAATTCTCTTCCGGAGACATGCACTTCGAGAGGGGACAATTGGAGCTTGATGGAGAAGAAGCACTGGCATGGAGCCGAATGAGATATGACGATCCGAACGGGGATTTCGGTCGGCAAGGACGGCAAAGGCAGATTGTCGAAGGCGTATTGAAAAAAGGAGCAAGCCTTTCGTCACTGACGAACTACCGGGATATCTTCAACGCACTCGGCAACAACATCCAAATGAACCTGTCATTCGATGAAATGATGGATATCCAGAAGAATTACCGCTCAGCCATCGGCCAAGTAGAAGAAATGACAGTAGCCGGAGAAGGCACGAAAATAGACGGCATCTATTATTACATGGTGCCTGATGAAGAAAAACAGAAAATCCAAGATACGTTAAAACAGCATTTAAGCCTGTAAATACAAGAAAGAGGAGCCATTCGGGCTCCTCTTTTTCCTATCTTCCCACTTAAAACCTTCCCGCTTTGAGCGCCTGATAACGGCTCGCCACAAACGTCAGCCAAGCATACGTTACCGCTTTAACCGTTGTCCCCACATTCGTATCCCGGTGAGGATCAATGCAGACAAAGTCCATTCCGGCAACCGGATACTTTCCCACTTCATACAGCAGCTCGAACAGTTCATCCGTACGCATGCCGCCTGGCGTAGATGCCGGGACACCCGGCGCATAGGCGATATCGAGTACATCCATGTCAACTGTGACGTATATGGCATCGGTTTTCTTTTGCAGCTCCGCCATCACTTCGGCGATTTGCTGTTCGGCTCCTTTTTTACGGAATTCCTTCAGATTGATTCGGTTAACCCCGTAGTGGTCAGACGCTTCAATCAAGGAAGGCGCATTGTAGAAGCCGTGCAAGCCGATGTTATAGACATCTTCCCCTCGGACGACGCCTCCATCGAGGAGCTGGCGAATAGGCGTACCGTTTGACGGGCCGTTGTCCTCGACATTACGCAAATCCAGATGGGTGTCAAACTGGAGGATGCCGATCCGCCTGCCTTCTTTGGCATGGGCACGGACAATCGGTGCTGTGATTGAATGGTCGCCGCCAATCGATATATACAGCGATTCAGGAAAATACTCCATTATATCTCCCATCGCCTGCTCGATATTGCTGTGGCAACGAATAATATCCGTTCCATGCATAACGACATCCCCAGCATCAACTATCTTCACCTTACGGATGTCGACATTGTCATCGATATAATAAGTGGAAAACAACGGCCAGCTTTTCCGGAAAGCCTCCGGGAATTCGGAAGCAGCGGACGGGCTAATGGATGACCGTGATAATGGAACTCCAAGAAGCACAATGTCCGGATTCCCTCGTTCTTCGCCGTAAGGCACGACAAGGTCACTGACCTTCATATCCTTCCCTTCGTTTCGCTGCCAGGAAGAGCGAGGGCGGATCACGCAGTCACTGAAGTGCATAGTGACCCACCTTCCACAACGACTTCTCCGGCCTTCACGACAGTATCCGTATGATTCATCCCATAGAAATATTGAAGCTGCTTGTAATTCGGAACATCCAGAATGAGAATATCCGCTTTCTTGCCGGCTTCAATCGTGCCAACTTCATCTCCGCGATTAATTGCATGAGCGGCATTGATGGTCGTTGCGCACAATACTTCCTCCATCGTCATCCCCATGTTCATACAAGCAAGATTCTGAATGAACGGCAAGCTGATCGTTGGCGATGAGCCCGGATTGAAGTCAGTGGAAATCGCGACCGGCACGCCGGAATCAATCATCAGCCGGCCGCGCGCAAACGGCGCCCGCAGGAAGAATGCCGTGCCAGGAAGCAATACCCCAATCGTTCCCGCTTTCGCCATACGCTCAATTCCTGTATCGGAAGCGACCAACAGATGCTCGGCGGAAATCGCTCCGACTTCCGCAGCAAGCTCTGCCCCTTCATACGGCTCAATTTCATCGGCATGGATTTTCGGTACCAAACCATAGCGCTTGCCGGCTTCAAGGATGCGCCTTGATTGCTCCGGTGTAAACACGCCTTTTTCGCAAAACACATCATTGAACTCCGCAAGTCCCTCTTCCGCTACTTTTGGCAGCATTTCGTTAATGACAATATCGACAAAGGCATCTTCATTGCCTTTGTACTCCTTCGGTACGGCATGCGCTCCCATGAAGGTGGACACAACATCGACAGGATGGTTTTCCTGCAGCTTCCTTGCCACTTCCAGCTGTCTTTTTTCCGTTTCCCAATCGAGCCCGTAACCGGATTTTGCTTCGACCGTCGTCACTCCGTACTGGAGAAAACGGTTCAGGTGGCTGACTGTTTTCTTATACAGTTCATCAAAGCCCGTTTCCCTGGTCATTCTCGTTGTGTAATGAATGCCGCCGCCGGCATTCATGATTTCCATATATGTCTTTCCTTCCAGCCTCATTCCCAGCTCATGCTCGCGGCTGCCCCCGTGGACAAGATGGGTATGGCAGTCGACAAGGCCGGGCATGACGATTTTGCCGGAAGCATCGATTTTCTTCGCTGTTTTCAGTTTTTCCCCGTATTGCTGTTCAAGCTCAGCCAACGGGCCGACAGCAAGAATGCGGTCATCATCAATGAGGATGCTTGCTTTTTCCTGAAGCCCGATATGCCCCATTGCTTCCCGTGTACGTGGTCCTTTCACTTCACTTTGCATCGTCAATACTTCGTTCGCATTTTGAATCAATAGCATGTGAATCACCCTTTCAGCATCGGCATGTGTATGCCTTTTTCTTTCGCAGTCTTAATGGCTAGTTCATAGCCTGCATCGGCATGGCGGACAACACCCATCCCTGGGTCGGATATAAGAACACGGTTGATTTTTTCAGCGGCCAATTCCGTTCCGTCTGCGACCAGCACCTGTCCGGCATGCTGGGAATAGCCCATGCCCACTCCGCCGCCATGGTGGATGCTTACCCAGCTGGCCCCGCCGGCTGTATTCACAAGCGCATTCAACAGCGGCCAGTCAGAAACCGCGTCCGAGCCGTCCTTCATGCTTTCCGTTTCCCGGTTCGGCGAAGCGACAGAGCCTGAGTCCAAATGATCGCGTCCGAATACGATCGGCGCCTTCAGTTCGCCATTTGCGACCATTTCATTGACACGCAAAGCAAAGCGGTGGCGGTCGCCGTAACCGAGCCAGCAAATCCGGGCCGGCAGCCCTTGCCACTTCACCATTTTCTGCGCCATGTTGATCCAATTGACAAGCCCTTGATCGGAAGCGAACATTTCCTTTGCGAGCTGATCCGTTTTATAAATATCCTCCGGATCGCCAGACAGTGCAGCCCAGCGGAACGGCCCTTTTCCTTCACAGAAAAGCGGACGGATATACGCAGGAACGAATCCAGGGAAATCAAAGGCATTTTCGACGCCCATTTCCTTCGCATAAGCACGGATGTTATTGCCGTAGTCAAATGTTTCTGCCCCTGCTTTCTGGAATTCAAGCATCGTGCGCACATGCTCGGCCATCGTTTCTTTCGCTTTTCGTTCATATGTTTTCGGATCGCGCTTCCTAAGTTCCAACGCTTCTTCAAGCGTCATTCCATTAGGGACATAGCCATTGAGCGGGTCATGGGCACTCGTCTGGTCGGTCACTAAATCCGGGATGATGCCCCGATCCAGAAGTTCCCGGTTCACATCAGCGCAGTTTCCGACAAGACCAATTGAAGCCGGCTCTTTGGCCGCAGTCAGTTTGTTGACAAGCTCAATCGCGTCGTCAACCGTTTCCACAAGATAGTCACAATAACCTTCTTTGATTTTCCGTTCAATCCGGGCACGATCCACTTCGACGACAAGGATAACGGCTCCCGCCATTTTCCCGGCGAGAGGCTGCGCCCCGCTCATGCCGCCCATGCCGCCAGTCAGGATAAACCTGCCGCGTAGGTCGGCTGTACCGAACTTTTTCTTGCCTGCTTCCACGAAGCTTAAATACGTCCCTTGCAAAATTCCTTGCGCGCCGATGTAAATCCAGCTGCCGGCCGTCATCTGGCCGTACATCATCAGGTTCCGTTCCTCTAGCTCATAGAAATGCTCCCAATTCGCCCATGCCGGGACGAGGTTGGAGTTGGCAATCAAGACACGCGGCGCATGCTCATGTGTTTTGAATACGGCAACCGGCTTTCCGGATTGCACAAGCATCGTTTCATCATTTTCCAGCTCTTTAAGGGTGCTGATCATTTGATCGAAGCTTTCCCAGTCACGGGCAGCACGCCCGATTCCCCCGTATACGACAAGCTCATTCGGGTTTTCCGCCACCTCCGGGTCCAGGTTGTTCATCAGCATGCGCATGGCCGCTTCCTGCGTCCAGCCCTTGCAAGTCAGCTCGGGTCCTTTCGGCGCCCGGATTGTGCGTGTTTTCAGCATAATTGATCTCTCCTTTTAAAATAGTAAGAATGCAATAGGCGTCACCAGAATCAATGTCAAAACGACACGCTCAAACCAGATAATGATCATATCCCGGAACGTGACCGGTATATTCGTAGACAAGATCAATGGAATGACAGCCGACAGGAACAATACAGAAGATATGGATACAACAGCTACGATGAACTTCGTCATTAAAGCCGCTTCCGTCACGACCAATGCCGGCAGGAATACCTCAGCCACGGATACCGACAGCGCTTTTGCGGTAAGCATCGGCTCAGGCAATTGCAGAATAGATGTGAACGGCATGAAGATCCATGCAAGCCAATCGAATACTGGCGTGTATGTCGCCAACGCCAAACCGAGCAGTCCAATCGAGAGAATTGACGGAATCAAGGACATCGTCATGAGGATGCCGTCTTTCAGATTGACCAGCAGATTTTTTGCAAGCGAAGGAGTTTGGTCGACCGCTTCCATTGCTTCCAACCAGGCTGTCTTCAACCGGTCCTTTTTGATGACTGTCTCAGGCTGAGGCGTTACCCCTTCCGCGTAGTCATCCGTCAGCGACCGCAAAGGATATAAGCGTGCAGTGATAGCCGTAACAGCAAACGTGACGACGAGCGATACCCAGAAAAACAGATTCCAATGCTCCATGATGCCAAGCGTCTTGGCGATAATCACCATGAACGTAGCAGAAACAGTCGAGAAACCGGTTGCAATAATCGCCGCTTCCTTCCCTGTGTACCTGCCTTCGTTGTACAGCCGGTTCGTCAAAACGAGCCCTACGGAATAGCTTCCTACGAACGAAGCGACTGCATCGACCGCAGACCGTCCCGGCGTCCGGAACAACGGCCGCATAATCGGCTGAGTCAAGCCGCCGATGAGTTCGAGCAGCCCGTAGCTGACGAGCAATGCCAGAAACAAGGAGCCAATCGGAATCAGTACACCAAGAGGCTTAATGAGCTTATCCATCAAGTAAGGGCCAATATCAGGATTCATCAGCCACCCAGGCCCGACATTAAAAATAAGCATCATACCAGCAACCAGACCGACCACTTTAAATAGAGACAAGACAATCTGAACGGTGTCCGCCTTCCATTTTCCTGTGATGAAAGGATACAGTGCCCCTGCTACCAATCCAATGAAAATATAGACTGTGACAGCCGACGGGAATGTCGTCTGCACCCATGTAACGATATGGTCAATCAGGATTGTGCTTTTCCCATTCCATTCAAAAGAAATAAAAAAACTAACTATACCAATCAAACTGCAGATCACCATTTTGGCAATCTTACTATATTGCGACTTCGCTTTCGGCATTTCGGTAAGCTCATGCGGAATATCTGTCATCCATATCCCTCCTTTTCTTTCATTGTAAATTAACTAACTTTTCTCAAAAATGGAATTATTAGTGCGTTTACAGTATTATTTATGGAAATCAGTCATTTATTTACAAAAAAATAGAAATATTTTATGAAAAAGGAGTGACTTATGAGGAATGAAGATATTATTCATTGACCGGGATATCGGGGAATTGAACGGCTATAAATGGTATTTGGAACATTATGTACCGAAGAAATTGGAGATTATGGAGGCACATTCGGCATCTGAGGCGTTGAAATGCCTGCATGCAGAGACGATTGACATAGTGATTGCAGATTTATCGATGATGACACCAGCTTTGAAAAAAAATCTTCAATCCGGGCAATCAACTGTTATTGCGATGACGGCACAGCCGACTTTCCAGCACGCCCAGCTGGCGATCGAACTGCAGGCAATCCAGTTCTTTACAAAGCCGGTTGCACTTGAGTCACTGAAAGCTGCCTTGCTATCCGTCCGCAGCCGAAAAGAAATCGTTCATCCTTCTTCTCCATTGCCGCAACAGGATTTATACTTATCATTATTTTTGGATGAGGAAACCATCATCGACAGGTCAGCCCAACAGTTTTTTCTGATTGAGCCTGCTGACTTCAAGGACCATCTAAAGCTGTACCGATGGCTTTCTGAATCCTTCCTGATGGAAGAGACGACCTTGCTGCCGCTACAGAAACGGATCATTTGCGTAGTGGAGACGGATTCACTGGAGGAAGTGAAGAAGCATTGCCAGCTGCTTCTCCAGGAATGGCAGAAGCATAGCGACGAGATGCTGAACATAGCCATTTATGACGGAGAATCAGCGAAGCTGCGACATTTGTATGAGAAAACGATGGAAACACTTCATCAACGATTTTACAAAGGGTATAACCAAATTTTCTTCAGCTCGGAACAGATTGAGATTTCCCACTTTGATCCGTTGCTTACGCCCGAGCAGCAGCAATTCTGGATTCGGGCGCTCGAAGAACAAGACATGAATGGAATCAAGGATTTCTTTCATGCATTGACATTGCCAGGTGTCCACTTCCATCAGGACGATGTCCGCATCCACCTGACAAGCGTGCTGGCCCAAATCCGCCGCTACATGCTCAAGTACCATCTGCAGCAGCAGGCCCGGCTTGAATCGCAATACAGAAACCTGTTCCATATCATCCTCGAATGCCCGATACTTTATGAAATCCTGCAGGAAAAAGTTTTCTTCATACAGGCGCTCATGCAGTC
>CAKQBC010000116.1 GCA_934215995.1 uncultured Bacillus sp.
GCCGTCCTTCGCTTCAGTTGAAATGAAGGAAATATACGGGTACCTGAATGACGGCGGCATACGAAAAGGGAATGCCCTTCAGAGTATGAGCCATCTGTTGTTGATGAGCAAAGAGCCGGTGTATAAGAAAGCGGACAGACTGCTCAGCATCCGTAAAGCCATAAAGGATGCTGATATCAAACTCGACAGCTATTCAGAGAGCATGATTGCCGTGCTCGCCCTTGTCAAGCAAGAACAGGAAATCAATAAGACCATTGAACAAATCGGGGAAACAAGCCGTTTCCTAGAGAATCAAAAAGGATTCGGTGCATACAACTGTCCAAAACAGCATCCAAAGCATCCTTCTGGCACAGCAGGCAGTCATGATCGGAGCCGTCAGTGCAGCGGCGGTTTCCTCTTCTTCGGGCGGAGATTAAGAGAAAACACATCAGCCACATAAATGGGAAAAACCAGGCCGCCGCACAGGAGAGCCTGGTTTTTTGGTATTCAAAGGGTATTCATGAACTCAAGGATGGCATCATTGTACTGGGTCAGATATTCCGTCCCCTTATTCAAATGGGCGGTACACTGATTCAGTTTATTCAAATCGACTGAATCGATTGCTTCCGGATATAGCTTCACTACTTTCTCATATTCATCCATCGCCAAAAGAAGCAGATCATGCGCCTTTATGATGGCCGGGTTTTCAGGTACGTCCATTTCACGGACAAGATTGATTCCATCCTGTATTTGCTGAAGGGAGGCGCTTTGCCTTTCTCTCCAGCCGCTGTCCTGCATTAATGCCGTGTTATCGGCTAATTCGAAATTGCCTTCGCTGAATGCCTGCATGCCTTGCTGAAGCGGCATCAAGGCATTGGGAAAGTCCGTCATATACATGCCGATTTGATCCAATCCGTCTTGATCCAATCCGTCCTGTTCTTCATCCTTTGGCTGTTCATCGGCCGGTTCGGGCTCTTCTTCAACTGGCTCTTCCTCTGTTTTCTCAGGCTCTTTTTTCACATCTTCCGTCTTCGGTTCCTCTTTTTCCGGTTTGCTTGTTTCTTCTTCTTCGCTGCAGGCTGCCAGGACTACCGCCAGAATGCACGCCAAAAAAGCCGTTCTTACTCCCTTAACAATCGACAATGTTGATCTCCTCCCAAGATGTAATAAGGAAGCGAGCGGATCACCTCCGTATAAGCAGCCATCGATTTTTTAAGCAGTCATCCACTGGCCATATTCTCGATGAACGTCTATAGGTATATGTATACACGGGACAATAACACGATGTTCATTAATTTTTGGAATTTCTATATAGTGTTACTGAACGGAGAAAGCTTCAGCCGGATATGGCTGAAGCTTTCTTTATTCTTGCTGAGGCCATCAGCCATAAGGCCTATAGTCGACATCCACCTTATCCTGGATCTGGTAAGGGGCGAGCATAAAAGCGGCTTTCATGATCGATTCGCCTTTGTTGATCAGATAATGGACCTTCTTTGGTTCCACATGGATGAAATCTCCTTTTTTGCAGTGATGGATTTCATTGTCGATGTGTATTTCCAATTCCCCTTCGAGGATGAAGAAGTTCTCTTCCATAATGGTATGGTAATGGGAGATGAAATCCTGTCCCGGCTGCAGAACGACGACACCGAAGTTCATTCTCGGTCCCTTCAGCAAATATTTCGGACCGCTTTCCCCAAATCGGTATTCTCTCTCATTCTCGTTGATGACGGACATTGTATCGTCCTCCTTTTATCAAGATTTATAGGCCGGGTGCAATCCACATATGCTCCGTGTATCCCTGGTCGGCCAGGCTCAGCTGCGCTTTGTATACGGATCGCCACTTTTCGAATTGTTCATCATAGATTTCCCGGTTTTCTTCTGTCGGCAAGTAAGTTTTTTCGAACTTGACCACCCTGGCGATGGCATCATTGAAATCTTCATACATACCAGCCCCGACGCCCGCGCAGATGGCTGCGCCCAGTGCGGTCGCTTCCTTTACGACAGGGACTTTAACGGGCAGGTTCAGTACATCCGCCACGATTTGGCACCATAGGGGGCTTTTCGATGCGCCGCCCCCGAAGACGATCGAAGCCGGCCGATTATTTGTGACTTTGGAAACCTCTTCGATATTTCCTTTCGTTACGAAAGCGGCATTTTCCATGATGGCCCGGTAAAAGGTCGCTTTATTGAAATCATTCGTAAACTTGAAGTTTATGAAACTCGGAGATGCATGCTTCCAGGAAAAGTAGTCCATAGAATCGGAGAAGGTGCAGAGCAAACCGTTGCTGCCGGCGGGGACATTCTCGGCCCGTCTCTCCATCTGTGTGTAGATGCTTTCCTGTTTCTGTTCCTGGAGATGTTTTTCGAGCTCACAGAACGTATCCCTGAACCATTTCATAATCAACCCGGGGAAGAAGGCGATCGCTTCATACTGCCATGTGTCCGGCACGGCATGGCAATTGACCCTGACCCTGCAGGAATCATTGATTTCAATCTTGTTCGTCGTATATTCATATTGCCAGAAGCTTCCGCCCAGGACGGCAGCATCGCCCTCGTTGATGACGCCCATCCCAATGCAGCCAAGTTGCGCATCCCCGCCGCCGGCTACGACGGCTGTATGGACACTAAGGCCGGTAAGGGCGGAGAAGGATTCGGTTATATGCCCGATGATTGTGCCGCTTTCATGGACAACGGGGAAAATATCGCTCCTCAGCCCGACTTCGGCACATATCCGCGGCTCCCAATTCCTTTTTTTAAGGTCAAACAGGCCGGTTGTGCATCCGTTGGATGGTTCGGCGGATATGATGCCGGTCAGACGGTAGCTGATCCAGTCGTTCAGCATCGAGACATACTTGATTTCACTGTACAGCTCAGGAAGATGGTTTTTCACCCACAGCAGGCGGGGGATGGCGCTCAGTGAGAAGGTCTGGCCGGAAACACGGTGAAGTTCCGCTTCGATGGTGCCGCTTATTTTGTGCAGGTTCGCGACCTCGTCATGGGATCTCGAATCGACATTGGCGCAAGCCCATAGCTCCTTGCCGTTCCGATCATATAAAACGATCGCCTCGCGCATGCTGGTCGTCGAAATAGCCACGATGCGGTCCGGGCTTACGTTGCTTTTTTTCAGAACATCTTTTATCAAATTGATAATGATGGTGATGTTCTTCTCGATATCGAAATCCATCGACCCCGGATACCGTTCATCTTCCAGGTGGGTCCATTCCGACTGGGCCGCAAACAGCTCGTTCCCCGATGCATCAAACAGGATCGCCCTGGCGCTGCCCGTTCCGGCATCAATCGCCATTACGTATTTCTCCATGTCATATCCGCTCCATTCACGCTTAAGATAATAGGTTTTCTTCATTGAACAAGGCTCTTGGCGACGCCTTCATCCGTGATGAGGACATCGATATACCCGCCATTCAACGCTCCGATGATCGCTTCGCGCTTCTCCAAACCGCCTGCGATTGCAATGACATGGTCCATTGACTTCAGGCGGCGAATATCCGTGCTGATCAATTGTTTATGCAACGGGAAATCAAGGACCTCGCCATTTTTGTCATAAAACTGGCTCAGGAGGTCGCCGACCGCGCCCATCGATTTATATATTTCGATATCATTCGGGTTCACATATCCTTCTTTCACGAGGGTTGCATGGTCATTGAGTGCGCCTATGCCGATGATGGTGGCCGTGGCGTACGGGACCATTTCCGAGATCTGTCTGATCGGTTTTTCCTGCATCAATTGTGTGGCGAGCTGTTCGGTCGAAACAAGCAACGGCGCCGGCATGATGTAATGCGTGTGATCGGCAGAATGCGTGGAGTCGGGGATGTAAAAACGGACTCCGCCCGATAAAGAAACGAACGTGACCTTATACTTCGGTGAGATGGCCAGATGCCGTAACGTTTTGGATACCGCGAGCCCATAGCCGATATTGATCATCGTGTCGGACGTGATTCGGTCCTCGATATAGTGGGCGGCTGCCTTCGTCAGGCTATCCAGCGGGTTATGGCTGGAGGCGGGGACGATATAAATGTCCTTCAGCCTGTATGCCTGTTTGATTTTATTCTGCAGGTCCATGTCAAAATACGGATCTAGATTGATTTTGAATTGAATAATGTTTGTTGTCTTGGCGATATCCAGGCATTTGATCACTTTCATTCTCGACAGGTTCAGGGAGTCCGCTATCTCATTCTGCGTCAGGCCCTCATTGTAGTATTTCCAGGCAACTTTCATGATCAGGCTGTTCTCATAGGTCATGGCATCCACTCTTTACTAATTTGATTAACAAAATTATATGACTTGACGATTGTTTTATGATTAAACATCCGTCAGCCTTCCGCACCAATTTTGCCCGTTTACATGAAACGAACAATCCATCTTCATACCAGCAAATGAAGCGCTTACCAATCTATATTTTTTTCTCGGCTGGAAAAGAATAAAAAGTTTTAAGGTTAATAAAATGATTGTAAATGGGGTTTGAAATGGCATGCGCTTTCGTTTTGAGGGGGGAGGGGGAGTGCGATGGGAATGGCAAAGAATTTGGTGCGGCTCGAGGATATACGGAAATCCTTTCATCAGAATACGGTTTTGGACGGGGTTTCGCTTGAGCTGAATGAGTCTGAAATTGTCTCGATTATCGGGGGCAACGGTGCCGGGAAAAGCACATTGATGAAGATCCTTACCGGGATTTACACCGCGGATTCGGGAACGGTTGAGATTGACGGTGAAAAGGCGGCGCATCTCAATCCGAAAGCCGCGCATGAAAGAGGCATCTACCTGGTGCCACAGGAACCGCTGCTATTTCCCAATATGACGATTGAACAGAACCTTACAATCGGGATGGATAAAAAGAAAAAAGAGGTAAGGGAAGAAGCGGACAGCATAATCGGGGACTTGGGCTGGACAATCGATATGAAACGGATGGCCTCTACATTGAGCATTGCTGAACAGCAACAGCTTGAGATCATTAAAGGGATTCTCAGGAAGTCAAAAGTATTGATTCTTGATGAACCGACGTCCACATTGACATTTTCGGAAACGGAATCCTTATTCAAAGTAATCCACCGGCTGAAGGAGGCTGGAGTGGGAATCTTTTATATTACCCACCGGCTTGACGAAGTCTTCCGGATATCCACGCATGCAGTCATCTTACGGGATGGAAAAGTGACGCTTAAAGGGAAAGTGGAGGATTTTACAAAAGAAATGTTCATCGAAGGGATGCTGCCGGAGTCAACAGACAGGCAACACCAACAACCTTCCATGCGGCGGACGGCGAGCAGGGAGAGGGAAACACCTGTACTTCAAGTGGAAAATATCAGCGGCGACGGCTTCCGGTATATTAGCTTCGAAGTTTACGAGGGGGAGGTTGTCGGCATCGCCGGGCTTGTGGGGGCGGGAAGGACGGAAATCGCCGAAGCGGTATACGGGCTGAATTGGACAGCGGGCGGAAAAATCCGGCTGAACGGGATAGACATCACCCATTCGACGATGAATGACAGCGCTTCCAATGGGGTGGCCCTTATTCCGGAGGACCGGTTTCTGCATGGCATCTTTCCGATTGCCACTGTCAGGGACAATATTACGGTCCAGTTGATTAAAAAGCATGGTTTCTTTATAAGGAAGAAAAGTGAGGAACGGCTGGCACGGCAATTGATATCCAAATTGAGAATTAAAGCGGAGTCGCCGGACCATGAAATCAAGTCATTATCCGGGGGCAACCAGCAGAAGGCAGTCATTGCCCGGATATTGTCTATGAACCCTAAACTGATCATCATGGATGAGCCGACGAGGGGAATTGATGTGGCATCGCGCGGGGACATTTATTCTATCATTGACGAGTTGAAGAACGAAGGAGTGTCGGTTCTGCTCATTTCTTCAGACCTCGAAGAAATCGAAAGAATCAGTGACCGCATTTATGCGGTTTATCAGGGAACGTGCCGGGTTTGCCTCGGTTCGGATGAAATAAACGCAGGCAACGTGATGAAGGCGGCTTTCGGAACATATGAAGGAGTTGAGAAGTAGTATGGCAAGCATTCGAAGCTTCATGAAACTCCGGGAATGTAGGACCTTTCTTTTCTTGATTCTCCTGTTTTTGGCTGTTGGGCTGATAAACGCTGACTTTTTATCAATGCAAAGTATCGACAAAGCGATGAAAAGCAGTCTGCTTTATATCGTTTTGGCGGTCGGGATGGCCTTCGTCCTGTTCACTGGCAATCTGGATATTTCAATCGGCGGGACGCTTGGCCTTACAGCCGCCGTATCCGGAACGATTCTCCGGGATGGAGGGAGCATGTTCACCGCTTTGGCTGCGGCGATCCTGATTGGCACCGTTATTGGCATCATCAATGGTTTCGGCGTGGTGGTTTTGAAAATATCTTCCTTTATCATGACACTCGCTGTCCTTTCCATCGCCAAAGTCATTCAGGTCATCTATACCGATGGCAAATGGGTCGAAAATATACCGGCCCATGTGAAGGAACTTTCCGCCATTAAATTGTTTGGCGTCAATCTGTTGCTGATCATCGTCATTGGTGGCGTCCTGCTCATCCAGCTGTATCTGTCCAAAAGCAGAAAAGGGGGTTACTTCAAGGCCATTGGCGACAATGAAGCCGGTGCCCGTTCATTGGGGATACCCGTAAGCCGCTATATTATGTACTCATTTGTCATTTCCGGGATATGCGCTTCGATCGCCGGGCTGATTTTTGTCAGCCAGATTGGATTTGTGTCGACAAATGCCGGAGGGGGGATCGAATTGACCGTCATCGCCGCTTGTGTGCTCGGAGGGGTTTCACTTCTTGGCGGCCTCGGCACGGTCGTCGGCGCGGCATTGGGTGCAATCATCCTGACGTCGATCAATGCCGCCTTGGTCTATATGAAGGTCCCGGCATTCTGGAATGATGCGATCACAGGGGCTTTATTGATCGTTATTGTCGTAACCGATGCAATCCTGGCGGCACAGGCCGCCAAAAAGGCAAAGAAAATCAGGCTGAATTCAAGAGTCATGCAAAAGGGGGTTCGTAGCCAATGATTGCGAAAATCCAGAAATGGAACCTTGCTTTGCTTCTTTTGATCATTGTGGAAATCATCGTTTTCGGGCTGATGAACCCCAGGTTCTGGAATATTTCCGTCCTTCTGAATAGCTTTAATGACTTTATACCGGTTGCCGTCATTGCGTTTTTTGTCACGATTGTTGTCATCAGCGGAGGGATTGACATATCCGGCGGGGCAATCATCGGCCTCGCTTCTGTAATCACAGGCCTGCTGTTCCAGG
>CAKQBC010000117.1 GCA_934215995.1 uncultured Bacillus sp.
CGGGTTGGATTTTAAGACGGCTGATTTATGCGATGATTTCAATGATGTACTTGAAGTGTGCGAGCTTTCGTTGCATTCATACGGGAAAGTGAAGAGATTTTTCGGACCGATTTCAACAGTTCGCGTGTTCGAGGATAATGTCCTCGTCAAGGAAGCTTTGCAGACAATCCCTGAAGGCAATATCCTTGTTGTGGATGGAGGGGGTTCCAGAAGGTGTGCACTGATGGGGGATATGCTTGGGGAAATCGCCCAGGAAAGAAAGCTTGCTGGGGTCATCATTAATGGCTGTGTAAGGGATAGCGCCGAACTCGGCGAGATGGGTATAGGCGTCCTTGCCATCAGCACAAATCCGCGGAAGAGCATTAAACAAGGAAAAGGAGACAGGGATATACCATTGACTTTCGGTGGGGTTGATTGGCATCCGGGTGACTATGCCTATTGCGATGAAGATGGCGTCATCGTCTCCAAAAAGAAATTATTATAATTAACCTCTTTTCCTGCAAGTAACCTGCACAATTGATGGATGATGTGCAGGTTACTTGAATGCAATCGCCCTTAATGGACAGATGCACTGGTCACTGGCCGTTGCAGTATTGTTCTGCAAACTTAATAAAGCGAAACTTCAATCAGTGGGGGTCTTCTAACCAGTTAGTGCAGGATAAAGCTAGTTTTTCATAAAGGCGGTTCGCATATGAGGTGATGAACAACAGTGCAATATCGATTGGGTTTGGAGAAGTAGTCCAATCGTTGCCCAAAAGGTAAAGAATGCCCCGCCGACAATTCAGCCCCGCGCATTTGATACCGGTTTATTATTGATTTGTTCCATTCGAAATGAAATAAGCAAGGACAGCACTTCACTTTTTTACTCTTATATTTCTTCAATCGTCCTCTTTTTATAGCAAAAAATAAGTTTGATCCTTTGAAGATAAAAATGAGATCAAACGATTGAAAATGAACGCAGCCCCTTCTTTGTAAAAATGACGGTATATTCCTCTCTTACAGCATGTCCCCAATAAAGGCCCACCGGCCAATCATCAAAAAAGAAATTCTAAAGTCCTGCCGCGCCGCCTATGTTTAGTCCGGAAATGGCTGTGGCTTACAGCCCCTCCATTGGCCGCTGTGCAAGTATCGTTTGTGCTACAATCCTCTTTTGATTATCCCTTATAAACTGTTGCTTCGAGACAGACGATAAATGCGTAAAAGTACAGGGCAAAAAGGAAGGCAGGAAAAAAGGAAGAGAATACGATAAAATAAGAATTAAGTCATTTTGATAGAAGGTGTAAGAATGGATTACGTTGCACATTTACGAAAAATGGTAGGGCATGAGCCGATCAACCTTACCGGAGCTGTTGTGGCAGTTATAGATGAGCAGAAGAGGATCTTGCTCCAAAAGAAAAAGGATGGCTCCTGGGCGATACCTGGAGGGCTGATGGAGCTCGGTGAATCTGCGGAAGAAACAGCAAGGCGCGAAGTATTCGAGGAAACGGGGATTCGGATTGGTGAACTTAAGCTGCTCCATGTGTTCTCGGGCAAGCAATATTTTGTGAAGCTTGAAAATGGAGACCAATTCTACCCGGTGACCATCGCATACATGAGCAATGACATCGTAGGCGGTACATTAACGGCTGATGGGATCGAAACGGTCGAAGCGAAATTTTTCCCGATGAACCGGCTGCCGGAGAGGACAAGCCGAATTTTGGTGAGCCTCATGAACCGGTTTCCGGAAATCGGATGGAATGATTAATAGATATTGGCAAAGCAGGTGCAATAGATGATAGAAAAAGCAAAGGAAGCGTTATCCGTCCATTTTGGCTATGATTCTTTTCGGATTGGACAGGAGAAAGTAATTAAACAGGTTCTGGAAGGGATTGATACGTTATGTATCATGCCGACCGGCGGAGGCAAATCGGTTTGCTACCAGATTCCCGCCATCATTCAGGAGGGGACAACAATCGTCATTACCCCGTTGATTTCACTGATGAAGGACCAGGTGGATACGCTCCGCCAAATCGGCGTCAATGCTGCCTATATTAGCAGCATGATGAGCGTGCAGGAACAGCGGGATGTGTTTGAAGAAATCAGTTACGGTGAATATAAGCTTGTATACATATCGCCGGAGAGGCTACAGTCGCCGGAATTTCTGGAGCTCGCCTACTCACTCGATATTCCGCTTGTCGCAATAGACGAAGCTCATTGCATCTCCGAGTGGGGCCATGATTTCCGTCCAAGCTATAAGCTGATTGCCCCTTTTTTGGCGCGTCTTGAAAAACGGCCGGTTGTGCTTGCTTTGACAGCAACAGCCACCCCTGAGGTCCAGAAGGATATAGCTGATACACTTCAAATTCCGGATAGCCGCAAAATCATGACGACATTCAAACGGGACAACCTATCTTTCTCAGTATTGAAGGGAGAGAACCGTGAAAAGTTTCTTGTTACCTTCATAAAAAAGAATATCGAAGAAACAGGAATCATTTATGTGGCTACGAGAAAAAGTGGGGAATCCCTGCATGCATTTCTGCAGCAGAACGGAATCCAGGCTTCCCTTTATCATGGGGGATTGTCCCCGGATGAAAGAAACCGTGCACAGGAAGCCTTTCTGCATGATCAAGTGCCTGTGATGGTCGCGACGAATGCGTTTGGAATGGGAATCGATAAATCAAACGTGCGGTATATCATCCATTACCAGATTCCAAAAAATATAGAAAGCTACTATCAGGAAGCGGGGCGTGCAGGCCGGGACGGGCTTGAGAGTGAGTGCATCCTTCTTTTTAATGCCCAGGATGTCCAGGTGCAAAAGTTCCTGATCCAAAGTTCAGCGAACGAGGAACGGACAGGGGCCGAGTACGGGAGATTGCAGCATATGGTCGATTATTGCCACACGGAAGACTGCCTGCAAAGCTACATAGTCGAATATTTTGGGGAGGATGCCAGTGAGCCGTGCGGGAAATGCGGAAACTGCCTTGATGAGCGGACAAGCATCGATGTGACGAAAGACGCGCAAATGGTGCTTTCCTGCATAATCCGGACCGGCAGGAGGTTCGGGAAAAACATGATTGCCCAAGTGCTGACAGGCTCGCGGAATAAAAAGCTGCTCCAATTCAGGTTCGATGAGCTTTCCACCTACAATCTGATGGGAAACAAAAGCACGAAGGATGTCACACAGTTCATCGATTACTTAGTGGCAACCGAATATATCACCATCAAGCAAGGTGAATTTCCTTATTTGGATATTTCCGAGAAAGGCCTCGATGTACTGAAAAACGGAACCCGTGTATGGAAAAGGGAAGCTGCTGAGGCGAAAACTGTCAGCCATCAGCATCCTCTTTTCGGCAGGCTTCGTGAAATCAGAAAAGAGATTGCCGTGCAGGAAGGTGTTCCTCCGTTTGTGATTTTTTCTGACGAAACGCTGAGGGATATGTGCGCCAAGCTGCCGAAATCAGAAAATGATCTTCTCGATGTCAAAGGTGTCGGTAAGCTGAAAAAGGAAAAGTACGGCCAGGCCTTTTTGGAAGCGATTCATGCTTTTGCTGGATTTGATGATGCGCAGGAGCCGGAGGAAATCGTGCAAGGGACAATCTCCAACTCACGGAGCCGTACGGTGAAGCCTGACAATGAAAAGTCATATCGGATGACTTATGAACTGTACAATGAAGGGAAGACGATTGACGAAATCGCCCGTATACGTTCGCTTAAACATTCGACGGTTGAACAGCATATTTTCACATCTGAAAAGGAAGGGCTGCCGATCGACTGGAACCGTTTCTTCGAAAAGGAAGAGGAATCGCAAATACGTGCTGCCGTTGAACGGACTGATTTGGAAGAGGAAGGGCTGAAAGGCATCAAAGAAAAACTTCCTGAAACGATCTCCTATTTCAAGATAAGGGCTTTTCTCCTCCACGAAAAGCAAAAGTAAGAAACAGGGGGCTTACCGAGAGGCCTCCTGTTTTGCTATAATATTGATTTGTTATATTGAAATAGTTTGAACCTTCGCTTTCCGTTTATCGTTTAAGGGTAAGAAAGATAGAAGGGATCTTAAATAGGAGGTGCCGATGTGGTTACAATTGGCTCACGTACGATTAAGACAGCAATCGGGATGATGATTTCCCTTGTTATAGCCAATTTCATGCAGCTGGATAATGCCAGCACAGCCGCGGTTATCACCTTGCTCAGTGTGCAAAGTACGAAGAAGCAATCAGTTGTTGTGGCATTCAAACGGTTTGTTGCCGGAATATCAGGGATTGTCCTGGCGGTTCTGGTGCTTGAGGGTACGGCTTACACCCCACTGGCAATCGCCATTATATGCTGCATTTATTTGCCCCTTATGGCTAAGCTTAAGCTACAGGACGGGATTGTTCCCGGGTTTGTCATCATTATGCAGCTGTATGTCGCCAATCCGATATCATGGCAATTCATCCTGAACGAAGTCTATATTATCGTGATCGGGATAGCCGTTGCGCTGCTCGTCAATCTGTATATGCCGAGTACAGAGTACAAGCTGAAGGATATAGCGAAGGAAACAGAAGAGAACATGAAGCTGCTCCTTCTGCAATTATCCCGGTATATCAGGAAAAAAGAACATGTCTGGAACGATGAATTCCAGCAGAAAACGGCGAATTCAATCGCAAATGGACAGCAGATCGCCAAGCGGAACATAGAGAACAGCTTTTTCCATAAAGATAATTATTATCAGAGCTACTTCAATATGCGGGATGAGCAGATCAGGATTTTGCAGCGGTCCATCGCAGTCATTCTTCATTTGCCGACCGCGTTTGAACAAAATGGGATGGTGGCGGATTTCATTGAGCATGTTGCCTTGAAATTGGCAGAGGATAATCCTGCGAAGGAATTGCTCGAGGAGCTGGGCTACCTGAAAGAGACATTTGCAAAAATGGATCTCCCGAAGACAAGGGAAGAGTTTGAAATCAGGGCGGCATTGCTCATTTTCATTAATGATATTGAAAGGTTCATCCGCTTGAAGACCATTTTCTATGAACAAATGCAGGATAAACTCAGCAAAAGAAAAAATGGGTAAGAAACTTTTGGCGAAGAGGATCCGGCCTTTCTGGCTTGTAGCAGACTAAGGTGACATGCTAAGCCACACCGGATAAAAATAGTGTAAGAGAGAGGATAGAGGATGCACGCCATCCGAACAGAGAAGGGAAGGATAGCTATGAGTGCAGCCAGTGAACCTGCATCAAAGGACATCTACGGCAAACCATTCAACAGAAAGCTGCTTGTTGCGGTTTTGCTTGTGGGAGCGTTCGTCACAATCCTGAATCAAACCTTGCTGGCAACGGCTTTGCCGAAAATAATGGAAGACATGGGCATTGAACCGACGACAGGGCAATGGCTTACGACGGCTTTTCTGCTGACAAATGGAATCATGATTCCATTGACGGCCCTTTTGATCGAAAAATTCCCTTCCCGGCAGCTGTTCCTGATGGCCATGTCCATTTTTGCTGCAGGGACAGCAGTCTGCGCATTTGCAGGAACGTTCGAATGGCTACTTGCGGGACGCATTATCCAAGCTGTAGGTGCCGGGATCATGATGCCTTTGATGCAGACAATTATGCTGACCATTCACCCGATTGAAAAACGGGGTGCGGCAATGGGCCTGGTCGGCCTGGTGATCGCGTTTGCGCCAGCCATCGGTCCGACTGTCTCGGGATACATAGTCGATATTCTTGATTGGCATTACTTGTTTTACATTGTGTTCCCGATTGTCCTGCTTGATATCGTTTTCGGCTTTTTTGCGATGAAAAACGTCATGCCGCTTGCAAATCCGAAAATCGATGCACTATCCATCACTTTATCTACTATCGGATTCGGGTCGCTCCTATATGGCTTCAGCTCCGCCGGCAACAGCGGGTGGACAGACCCGTTTGTGATTGGCACCATCCTGATAGGGGCCATAGGGCTGGTTTTCTTCACAAAGAGACAGCTTTCCCTTAAAAGGCCGATGCTTGAACTCCGTGTCTTCAAATCAAGGACATTCATATTGACTGCCATTGTAGCTTGCATCTGTTTTATGGGCATCATCGGGTCAAGTATAATCCTTCCGATATATATACAATCAATCCATGGGAAGAGCGCTTTTTACTCAGGGCTGGTGCTGCTGCCGGGGGCTATACTGATGGGGATGATGGGACCCGTTTCCGGACGGATATTCGACCGTTACGGTGCAAGGTGGATGGCCATCATCGGGATGTGCATCCATGCAGCCGCGACTGTCCCTTTTGTTTTCCTTGAGGAGACAACCCCAATGTGGTGGATCGCTGCCTTCCATGCGATCCGGATGTTCGGCCTTTCATTGGTCACGATGCCTTTGACAACTGCCGGAATCAATTCTTTGCCTGGAAAGTTGCTGAGCCATGGGACTGCGGTCAATAATACATTGAGGCAAGTAGCTGCCTCAATCGGGACAGCCCTGCTCATTACGATCATGTCGAATGTGACAAATCTCCATATGCCGGATGCATCGCTTGCCGCCACTGACAAGGCCGCCTATTCAGAACAGATGGCCCAAGCCTCGCTGCATGGTGTCAACGCATCGTTTTTTGCAACTCTCGTCACAGTATTGATCGCATGTATACTCGTGCTATTCGTTAAGGATAGGAAGGGTCTTGCTGTAAAAAAAGCGGAAGATTAATAGAAAGATAGGCAGATTCCGATCGGAATCTGCCTTTTTTAAACGATTTCTTCTGATCGGCGAAAAGCTCATCGACCGTCGTTTGCAAAACCGCGCCTTCCCCCTATTTTATAAAACTCCGAAACTAGCATAAGAACTCCGCCCTTAAGAAAAATTTGAATTTTTCACAAAGTGCATAAAAATCTGCTGTTTTGTGCATCCAAAACAGCAGATAAAATTAAAACTGATTAAAGCAATCCGGAGAAAGATTTTCCGTAAAATTTCACATAAAAAGTAAGCGCAATCATTATCGTGAAGGAGCGAAAAAAATGAAGTGGTGACAATGTTTTGTGAATAATAAAGGGCTTAGGGATGTTGGGGGGGAATAATAATTATATGAAAATAGTGAAGCATATGATTATACTGTAAAAAAAGATTGCGTTATAATTGGTGCACGAATCTAAATTGTCCAAACGATTGTGTTGGGCAATGAATGGATATAGGCAAGCAAAAAGGAGTTAGACAGAATTATGACAGAAGAACAATATTTACAACCCAAAAAAGCTAAAGATTCTTTTGCGGAACTAGTGGACTTGGTTCTGCCGCCCGATACAAATC
>CAKQBC010000118.1 GCA_934215995.1 uncultured Bacillus sp.
CTATTGGCACTCAGTGTATATATTACCCTGTCATCCGGACAGCTTTCTTTGGGAAGTGCGGGATTTATGGGAATCGGCGCTTACACATCGGCCTTGTTGACGATTCATTTCGATTTGCCGATCTTTTTTGGGGTATTAGCGGGAGCGGCAGTAGCCGGTTTGGCCGGTATCCTGATCGGCATTCCTTCGCTGCGGTTATCGGGCGTGTTCCTGGCAATTGCCACCCTCGGTTTCGGAGAGGTGATGCGGGTTATCTTCATCAATTGGGAATCGCTGACGAGAGGGGCTGTCGGACTGTCCGGCGTACCCCAGATAGGCAGGCAGGTCCTTGAATTTACTCGTGATACCGGCTTTGATCCTGCAGTACTGGGTTTACGGAATAATCAATTCGTTTACTTGGCTGTATTCCTCATTTTGCTGGTGATCGTTTTGGTGGTCGTATGGTTTGTACATAGGCAGAAGGCTTCTCGTGTGGGAAGGGCCTTCGCTTCTATCCAAATGGATGAGAGGGCTGCAGAATCAATGGGGATAAACCTTACTTATTATAAGGTCCTTTCCTTTTCACAGGGAGCTGTGCTTGCTGGATTTGCAGGAGCATTGTTCGCCCATGTGATGGGGTATATCTCCCCTTCGGATTTTGCTTATCACAGAGCAGTGGAGATCCTGATTTTTACAGTATTCGGAGGAAGTGAAGTCATTTTGGGGTCGGTTTTCGGTGCAGTCTTCCTGACGTGGCTTCCGGAAATGCTGCGTTTCATAAGCGAATACCGTTATATCATTTACGGAATCCTTTTGGTTTTCATCATGGCTGTCCGTCCCCAAGGCATCATTGACGCCCAGCTTATGCACAGATTCAAGAGAACAAAGAAAGTGAAGGGGGATGGAATGCATGGTCCTGGAAATAAGGAACATCTCTAAGAGATTTGGCGGCATTTCGGCTTTGACAGACGTCTCCTTCCAAATAGAAGAAGGGGAAATTTTCGGGCTTATCGGGCCTAACGGGGCCGGTAAGACAACTATGTTCAATGTGATCACCAATATGTACGTGCCTTCCGAGGGCAGTGTCCTCTTTGGCGGAAAACCAATCACGGGAATGAAACCTCATAAGATCACCAATATGGGGATATGCCGGAGCTTTCAGAACATCAGGCTGTTCCAGCAGATGACTGTTTTAGAGAATGTCATGGTGGGCGGGCATACACGCAGCTCGGCAGGAGTAATCCAAAGCGTATTCCGGTTGCCGTCACAGAGGAAGGAAGAAGCGGATTTGAAAAAGAAGGCGGAAAAGCTTCTCGAGTTGGTCGGCCTTGCTTCCCATAGCAGTATGATGGCTGAAAATATATCATATGGACAGCAAAGAAGGCTGGAAATCGCCAGGGCCCTGGCAAGTGACCCGAAGCTTCTTCTGCTTGATGAGCCGGCCGCAGGAATGAACGAAAAAGAAACGGATAGTTTATATGAGTTAATTAAAGAGGTGCAGAAACGGGGAATAACGGTCCTTATCATTGAACACGATATGCCGCTTGTCATGAAGCTTTGCGACCGGATCACAGTGCTGAATTTCGGCAAAAAGCTGGCGGAGGGCACACCGGACCAAATCCAGAATAACGAGTCGGTCATAGAAGCCTATCTCGGTACCGAGGAGGAGGAGGCACTTGCTTAACATATCGGCTGTCCAAACATATTACGGGAAAATCCAGGCGCTTAAAGGAATTAGCCTGAAGGTTGAAGAAGGGAAAATAGTGACTTTGCTCGGGGCGAATGGGGCTGGGAAATCGACGACAATGAAAACGATTGCCGGCTTGCTGAAACCGAAAGAAGGAACGATAGAGTTCCAGGGCAGGGATGTAACAGGCTTGCGTCCGGATCAATTGCTGAAACTGGGGATTGCACTCGTACCCGAAGGAAGGGCCATTTTATCGACGATGACGGTACTGGAAAACTTGGAGATGGGTGCCTACCAGCGTAAAGATTCTGATATTCATGCAGATATAGAGGGGGTCATGGACCGTTTTCCTATATTGCGTGAACGGCATTCACAGCTTGCAGGTACATTATCAGGCGGCCAGCAGCAAATGCTTGCAATCGCCAGGGCTTTGCTTTCGAAGCCGAAAGTGTTGCTGTTGGACGAACCTTCTATGGGGTTGGCCCCTAAGATTGTCGCTGATATTTTCAAAATCATTAAGGAAATCAATGAAGCCGGGACGACTGTCCTGTTGGTTGAACAAAACGCCAAACAGGCATTGCGGATCGCAGATTATGGCTTTGTCATGGAGACGGGGAAAATAATCATTGAAGGGAAAGCGGATCAATTACTGCAGGATCCGCGGATCGTGGAAGCATACCTTGGCAGGAAATCGACGGTGAGCTGAACTGTATGGTTCAACAGGAGGGCATAAAGCTCTCCTGTTTTTTCGTGTCTCCAGCAAAAGGAGGGGAGCAACACTTTACCTATTGCTAGTATAAAGAGTGAAAACTTGAATTAATATTGTTTTCACGGTTAATTTTCTATCAATTCATAAAATTACATATATTTTATTGACTTATTGGAAAATTGTGAAATATAATTGTTTTATAAAATTGTTCAACAATAAGGAGGTTGTCATGAAAGAACAGATGGATGACATTGCGCATATTGCCCATGTCGAATTGCTGACCCCGGTTCTAGAAGAAAGCGTTTCCTTTTTTTATGAAAGCATCGGCCTGGAAATTGTGAAAAGGACAGAGAACAAAGTGTATATGCGTTGCTGGGGTGATTATGAACAATACTCGATCATCCTTACACAGTCTGAAGAGCCGGGCGTGGGGCACACTGCTTTCCGGGTGAAAAGCCCGCAAGCTTTAGAGCGAAGGGTGAAGGCAATAGAAGAAGCGGGAATAAAAGGAAACTGGATCGATGGCGACTTCGGCCATGGCAAGGCCTATCAATACAAGGGACTGGATGGGCATCTCATGGAGCTGTACTTCGAAACGGAAAGATATAACGCCCCGGAACATTTGAAACCTACGTTGAAAAATCAGCCGCAAAAATTCTTGGGCAGGGGAGCGGCAGCGAAACATTTGGATCATATCAACTTCCTGTCGTCAAATCCTGAACAGGATGGCGATTTTGCAGAGAATGTACTGGAAATGCGGCTGACTGAGCAAATTCGTTTGAACAATGGGACACGTCCCGCTGTATGGTACAGATGCAATAATAAGTCCTATGAGCTGGTCTATTCGAAAGATGACACTGGTGCAAAGGGTCGGTTCCATCATTTAGCGTTTTCAGTGGAAACAAATGAAAGTATTTGGAGGGCTGCCAACCTTTTTGTGGACCAGGATGTGTTCATCGAATTTGCACCGAGTAAACATGCAATTAACCAAACCTACTTCATTTATGTTTATGAACCAGGAGGCAACAGAATTGAGCTTTGTTCAGGAGGGTATCTGGTGCTCGATTCGGATTTCGAGCCGGTCACATGGACGGAGGAAGAGAGGAAGCGGGGACAGGCATGGGGGAACAAAACAATCGAAAGCTTCCATACTTATGGGACACCAATTGTAAAAGCACCGGCAAACAATTAAACATACACAATCTAATAACAGTATGGGAGGAAGAAAGATGATTGATTCAAATACGAACGTATTGGTGGTAAGTGCGCATGCAGCCGATTTTGTGTGGCGTGGCGGCGGGGCAATCGCTAAGTACATACAACATGGTGCCAACTTACACCTTGTTATTTTAAGTTATGGAGCGCGTGGCGAATCCAACGATTTATGGAATGTTGAAGGGCAGACATTGGAAAAAGTGAAATCCCACCGGAAATCGGAAATAGAAGCGGCAGCGGATTCCCTCGGTGTCACGAATATGGAGATATGGGATTACCAGGATTACCATATGGAATTCAATGAAGAACGAATGGAACGGCTTGTCAGGAAGATTCGCGAAGTTAAGCCCCACATTATCATCACGCACGGGCCAAGGGATGCATTCAACCCCGACCATGAGGCTGTATCCAAATATGTCTTCGACGCCAGTGTACTTTCGACTTCAAATGGTGTCCGTCTGGAAGGAACTGAAACAGCGAAACAGGCGAAGCTTTTTGGATTCGAACCCCATCAATCGGAAATTTCCGATTTCAAGCCGGATGTGATCCTGGATATATCAGAAGTATATGACAAGAAGAAAGCAGCTATGGAATGCTTCAAAGCCCAGCAGCATCTGATCAACTATTACGGCTATAAGGCGGAGCTTAGGGGCAATCATGCAAGACGGTGCTCGGGCAATAAAACATACAGGCAAGCAGAGGCTTTCAGCCGTTTCTTCCCGTATGTTGGAGAGGAGTTTGTCTGATGGAGAAATATGTTATAAAAGACTTTGTCCGTCCAGGAAAAGAAATGGTTGATGAATACCGAAATCTCGATGTATCAACGATTTATGAGGCACAAGGTAAACAAAACATAATGGATCCTGGATTGCAGCCGATCTTATCCAATACGGTCATCGCAGGACCCGCTGTCACAGTTACTTGCCAAGCTGGGGACAACCTTATGATCCATGCTGCAATTGAAGTATGTAAGCCGGGCGACATTCTTGTTATCACAACACAAGGAAGCTGCATCGCTGGAATGATCGGTGAACTGATTGTGACAGCTTTAATGAAAAAAGGCGTCCAAGGGGTCATCATGGATTCCGGAATCAGGGATGTCCGTCAGCTCCGTGATTTAGGCTTCCCGGTTTGGGCCCGGGCAATTCTTTCTCAGGGCACTACCAAGATCAAAGGCGGATGGGTAAATGCCCCGGCCATTTGCGGAGGGGTGGCGGTTGAGCCTGGCGACCTGATTGTAGCGGATGATGACGGCGTTGTTGTTGTAAAGAAAGATGACCTGCACTCTACATTAGAATTGTCAAAAGGCCGACTGCAAAAAGAAGAAGGGACAAAAGCAAAAATTGACAGCGGCCAAATCAGCTTGGATTTCTACAATCTCCGCCCGGTCCTGGAAAAAGAAAGCGTTGTGTATTATGAAAACGAGGCAGCATTCTTAAAAGCTAAAAGTAAGGAGAAATCGTATGGCTAAAAGAGAAGTTATTCATATTGAAGGCTCTGAACATGACAATCCAATACCCACAGCTGTGAAAATCGGAAATCAGGTATATACCTCGGCAATCATAGGCTCTGACCCGAAAACAGGTGAGATTCCTCAAGATGTCGACGAGGAAGTAGCCAATCTATTCCATTATATGAAGGAAATCATGAGAGCTGCCGGTGGTACAACAGATGATATTGCCCATTTGAGCGTTTCGATGACGGACCGCCAATATAAGGCCAATGTAAACAAAGAATGGGTCAAGATGTTTCCGGATCCAAATGACCGTCCTGCAAGGCATACAACCGAGAAAAGTCTGAAAAAAGGGCTTCGCATCCAGATTGAAATGACGGCTGTTTTATAAAGCTCAACTAGAAACAATGATATTTCAAAATTGGCATACAAAGGCGGCGGTTTCCGCCGGCCTTCACAATCAAAAAGGGGTGGGTTTATGAAGAAGTGGCTATTAGTGCTGGCGCTTGGAACATTGTTGGTTATTTTAGGGGCATGCGGAGATGAGTCAACAGGAAGCGAAGGCAAGGAAGACGGCGGGAAATCATACACATTTAAATTAGGCCATGAAGCGGCAGAACCGCATATTAAATTCGAAGTCGCCGAAAAATTTGCCGAGGAGCTAGAGAAGGCCTCTGACGGGCGTATGAAAGTAGAATTATATCCAGCCAATCAGCTCGGCAAAGAAACGGACATGGCACAGCAAGTTGAATCAGGCACTTTGGATTTCGCCATTTTGAGCAATGGAACGATGAGCAGTCTTTCAGAGTCCTTGAATGGATGGTTTATGCCATATTTATTTGAAGATTTATCCGATGCGGCTGCAGCTGCTGATTCTGAAGAAGCCAAACAAATGATGAAGGACCTAGAACAAAAGAAAATGGTCGGATATGGTGTATTCTTTGCCGGACAGCGTCATATTTTCTCAAATAAAGAGATTGCAGGTGTGGGAGACCTGAAGGGTATGAAAGTACGTATCCCGGGCAGCCCGGTTTTCGAAACGTACTTCAAGGAATTGAATGCCAGCCCGGCGTCCATGCCGCTTCCTGAAGTATATACGTCCTTGTCAACAGGGGTTATAGACGCAGTTGATACCGACCTGAACGCAGCTATTTCGCAAAAATTCTATGAAGCTGTTGAAAATCTCACATTGACTAGCCATATTGTCTTTCCTGAAGTCATTTTGGGGAGCAAGTCTGTCATCGACAAATTGAGCGAGGAGGACCAAAAGCTCGTAGAAGAAGCATGGTCAAAAGCAATTGAGTGGGGCATTGAAGAAGGTATCAATAAAAATGAGAACTTATTGAAAGAAATCAAGGAACTGGGTGTAAAAGTAGCTGAACTTCCGGATAACTCAGAATTTAAAGATGTGAGCCAAAAGGTTTACGATCAATATTCATCGAACGAAACAATTAAGGCATTCATTGAGGCTAATAAATAATCAGTAATGGCTGGAAGAGGAGGCAATCCTGCCTCCTTTTCCAATAGAAGATTATTGCATGTCCTTTAGGAAGGGGAAAGTCTATGAAAATTGTAAAAAAACTGAGTGATGCCCTTTTTCAGGTTGAAAAAGCAATAGCTGTCCTATTAATGAGCGTGATTTTAATAAGTATTATACTCGGAGTCATTTTTCGTTATTTCCTGAACAGCCCGTTAACATGGACAGACGAATTATCAATTTATATGCTGATCTGGCTGACTTTCGTCGGAGGGAGCATGAGTGTGAAAAACGGAAAAGCCGCGTCCTTGGATTTGGTTTTTGAGAAAGTCAGTGTCAAAATGCAACGCATCTTTCTGTTTATCGGCTATGCATTTGTCATTGCATTTTCTTCGGTTGTAACTTATATGGCGATAAAATGGATATCGAATCCTGCAGTGATGACACAATTGTCACCAGGGTTGAAAGTTTCTATGTTTTTACCGTATTTATCTATCCCATTCGGTTTGTTTTGCTTAACAATTCACGCATGTAATCATCTTTTGCAGGCTTTTTCTTTTGAAGGGACGCATGCAAACGGGGAAGGAGGGAAATAAAATGGCGACTACACTGCTTATTCTTTTTTTGTTCGTTTTATTGCTGTTAATCCGGGTGCCGATCGCATTGATATTAGGAATCATAAGCCTTTGTTATATTTTCTTTACAGGCCAGTATTTT
>CAKQBC010000119.1 GCA_934215995.1 uncultured Bacillus sp.
CCCTAAATGTTATAATATAGGAATGTACTTTGGAACATGGGGACTGGCTGGTTGTCCCCTACGGAACGATGGGACAAGGAACCTGTCCCTTTGTCCCACCAACAAGGGGGTTGAGAAATGATTCCGGAGCGGTTTTTGGAGCCTTTAGAGTTTGCGGCGAATGAGCTGAAGGGGTTACTGCGGGCAGAGAATGAGGAAGATGCGCGCCTGGTGCAGAAGGGGCTGATGCTTTTTCGGCAGGGGCTTGTGTATCAGCTTCGCTTCGAAGATGATAAGGTTTTGGCGACGGTCCAGGATGTGACTCCCGCAAAGGTTGAACTTAATCTTGAGTTCATTCATTTGAGCGAGTGTTCCTGTCCGGCTGAAGGTTTTTGCCGCCATCAGACTGCGGTATTTCTGCAGCTTCTTTCCAAAGCCAAAAGTGTGTCCATGTGGATTGAAGAGTGGAGGAAGCCGATAAAGGAAAAGCAGACAGCCAAGAATTGGGGGCTTCAAAGAGCGAAGGATCTTTTGAAATCCTCCGGTCAGATGAAGACAGGTTATGACGGCTGGGTTGCCGGATTCGAGGAAAGCTTTACCGAGCTGCTGGAAAAACAGGGGGAGCCTCGTCCCTATGTACTCCCTGAGCTTTTCCATGTTTATCTGCGGCGCATGAAAGCGGGAGCACCGGTTGAACAGGAATGGAAGCTGCTGTATCTGCTTGTCGGCTATGTCTTTTCTTTTAAAAAGCTAATGGCGCTGAGCAGGAAGTACGGCCATGGCGAAGAATTGATTGACCGTTATTACCGCCATCTCTATCAGTCCCTGATGGAAGATTCGGTTGAGATAATGAACAAACTGTCGGTGCACTCCCTTCCCTTCGCTTTCGATCAATATATTGAAAAGCTGAAAGATGATTCCGCCGGGCTGATCACCGGTTCTTTTGGGTTGGATTATGAACGGGCCCATTTATACCGGCTGTTATGGACACATTTTTTCAAAAAGAAAGAATGGCGTGAAGCGGAGATCCAGAAGCTGGAATCCTCCATCAAAGAGGAATCGCCCAGCCTTCCGTCTGTGACAGGCTATGTGCATCTTCATATCCTTGAACGCAATGATGAACAGGCACTCAGTGTTTTAAATGTGCCAAATCATTTAATGACTCCTTACATGCTTTACTGGATCGATTATTTTTCAGCCAATAAGGACTGGAATCGGATGGGTCCTTATGCAGAAGCATTTATCCATAAATTACGGGATTACTTGAAACAATCTGATGACTATTATGCCTGCATGGATTTTACCAGGATGGCCATCAAGGCGATTTCTCCGTATTGCCTGGAAAGCAGCAAAATGGATTTATACGAGAAAGCCTTGATGGAAACGCTGCCGTACAGCTACAGCGACTATGAATACCTCCTTTTTGAAAAAGGCGAATTCATAAAGTGGGCCGATCTGCAGGCGTTTATTGGCTTTGATATTGATTCTTTAGGCAAGGACCGGATCAGGGAAATCAGCAAAAAGGAACCCTCCATCCTCCTGCCGCTCTATCACCAGGCCATCACTGCCCATATCAATATGAAAAACAGGGATCATTACCGCGAGGCTGTCCGGAAAATGAAAAAGCTTCGCACGCTGTACAACAAGCTGAAACGCCAGGAAGACTGGCAGCTTTTTCTTGAATTGCTGCTTGAAAAAACGAAACGTCTCCGCGCCTTTCAGGAAGAATGCAAAAGGGGTAAGCTAATCGATGCTTAAAACGAGATTTCTCCATGTGAAAGTGAAACCAATAAACAATGACCGCTACCTGATTTTTGCCGTCAATGAAGAAGGCCGCCTCCTGTCCCCAAAAGAATGGAAGCCGCTTCTTTTTAACCATCACAGAGAAAGTTTCTTTGGAACAATGCTTGATGCTGTTGATGCGGACGGAATCAAAGGGATCTCTGTAAGCGGCTGGCAGCTCGTTACCCTGTTTGCGGCTGAGCAGTTCAACCGTTTGATTGATTGGAGCTGGGATGAAACTGCCGAAATCCTGCTGGCTTCCTCTCATGCTCTTTACGATTCGATCGTGGAAAAAGAATGGATGCCGGATTTCGCCGCCTGGGAACAGGATCAATTCCGCTGGGCACTGCCGGAAAGTGTGGTTACCGAATTCGGCACAAACTTTTGGGACCAGGCTGTAGAAGGCTCACCTGTCAGGGAGTTTATCGGAGATTTATTTCACCGCTCCCTTGATGGCTATATGAATCAGAATCAGGAAGCGAAAGCACAGTTCGGTGAAAAGCTTGAAGCATTGCGGAGTGAGCACCTCTCACCAAAGGATCTTGCAGCTTATTTTGATGAAGAAAGCTGGCAGGAATGGATCGGGGTTAAATCAAATGAAGCTCCTTTTTCGATTGGACTTAAGCTGGAAGAGCCCGGGGATATTGATTCCAGCTGGGATCTGGCGATATTCCTCCGCGGAAAAAATAATTCTGATGTCTTTGTCGACTTCAAGGACTATTCGAACTATCCCCACGACTGGCATGATTTTGAAGATTCTATTGACAAAGAGATCGAGCGCTGGCTTGAGCTATTCCCATGGCTTGAAGGCAAGCCTGGAATGATCTCCACTTCACTGACTGAAGATGAAGCCTGGACCTTTCTCACTGAAGCGAGCGAAACCCTGCTGGCACTTGGCGTGGAAATCCTGCTTCCTTCGTGGTGGCAGGCTATGAAAAATGCAAGCCTAAAGGTCAAAGCGAAAGTGAAAGGAACCGGGAGCCACCGTCCTTCGTTTGTCGGGCTTCAGTCCATGCTTGATTATGATTGGCGCTTCAGCATGAATGGCGTTGATTTAACAGAGGATGAATTCCGGGGTATGGTTGAGGAAAAAAGAAGGCTTGTCTACATTCGCGGCCGCTGGATCAAGCTGGATCCCCATTTTGTCCGCCATATTCAGGATTTAATGAAGAAAGCGGAAAAAGAAGGATTGCATGTCCGTGACTTGATAGAACAGGAGCTTATGGCTGACGAGAGCACGCAGGAAGACGAGCTGGATAATCCTAAGGCTTTTGCCCGCATTCAGATCGAGCTTAACCGCCAGTGGAAACAGATGGTGAAGCAGCTTCGCGATATCAAAAGTCTTCCGCTTGAAGAGGTCCCTGCAAGCTTCAAGGGTGATCTCCGCCCTTATCAGAAGCTCGGCATGAGCTGGCTGCTGTTTCTGCGCCGATATGGTTTTGGCGCCATTCTGGCAGATGATATGGGGCTTGGAAAAACGATTCAGCTGATCTCTTATCTTTTAAAGGTAAAGAAAGAGGAAGACAGCGGCCCATCGCTTATCGTCTGCCCTACATCTGTCCTCGGCAACTGGCAGAAGGAAATCGAGCGCTTTGCACCTGGCATGAATGTTTATCTCCATTACGGTTCAAATCGTCTGAAGGGCGAAAGCTTTTCTGAAAAAGTAATGGAGTCTGATATTGTGCTGACCTCCTACGGACTAACCCATATGGATCTGGAGGATTTTGAAACCATCGAGTGGAGCTCCATTTCAATTGATGAAGCTCAAAATATTAAAAATGCCCAGACAAAGCAATCGCGGGCTGTCCGAAAGTTAAAGGGCAAGCACCATATTGCCCTCACCGGCACGCCCATGGAAAACCGGCTGACCGAGCTCTGGTCCATTTTTGACTTTACGAACCATGGCTATCTCGGCAGCCTCGGGCAGTTTCAGAAGCGCTATGTACTGCCGATTGAGAAGGATGATGACAAGGATAAAGTCAGGCAGCTGCAGGCATATATCCGTCCCTTCCTGCTCCGCCGCACGAAGAAGGATGAGGATGTGGCCCTGAACCTGCCTGATAAGCTTGAGCAGAAGGAATATTGTCCTCTTACTGCTGAGCAGGCCTCGCTATACGAGCAGCTTGTCCAGGATACATTCGCACAGATCGAAAAGCTGTCCGGGTTTGAGCGCAAAGGTCTGATCCTGCAGTTATTAAGCCGCTTAAAGCAGCTGTGCAACCATCCGGCCCTTTATTTAAAAGAGGAGAAGCCTAAGCATGTCCTTGAACGTTCTGTAAAGCTTGAAAAGTTAAGCGAGCTTGTCGGTGCTGTACATGAGCAGGGAGAAAGCTGCCTGATTTTTACCCAGTATATTGAAATGGGGAACATGATCGCCCGCTTGCTGAAAAAACAATTCGGATTCGACGTGCCATTTTTAAACGGCAGCGTGCCAAAGCAGGATCGGGATCATATGATCAGCCGTTTTCAAGATCACGAATTCCCGGTTTTCCTGCTGTCGCTTAAAGCTGGCGGAACCGGTTTGAATCTGACGGCAGCAAACCATGTCATCCATTATGACCGCTGGTGGAATCCCGCCGTCGAAAACCAGGCAACCGACCGCGCATACCGGATTGGGCAAAAACGTTTTGTTCATGTCCATAAAATGATTGCCACTGGGACGCTCGAAGAGAAGATTGATGCCATGCTCGAAAAAAAGCAGTCCCTTAATGATCAAATTATTACGAGCGAGAATTGGATTACCGAGCTTTCAACAGATGAGCTGAGAGATCTGGTTCACCTGACATAAATTTTGTTCAGTCTTCAAGTCCTTGATATGCATAAAGGCTTGAAGGCTGTTTTTTTATTATCGCATATTCAGGCTTGTTAGGCTTTTGAGTCAGAAAAGTTACTTTGCTGCCTTCTTTAATAATGAAACAGGATAGCAGCTGGTATGTAGGGTTCTTGTCCCCGGCGTTTATTGCCACCTGGCCGAATAAGAAGTTGAATTTGTAGTGAAGAAAACTTTCCTTATCGTTAAATGTGAGTGAAGTATGGCTTCTAAGAGGAATTCTATGATAGGATTTATTACTCTGCAGCTGAATAAGCTGAAGTGCATCAAAGAAGCTTGGCTGATGATTGGTGTTTAATCTTTTATTTGCTGTTTGAAAATACAGGTATCCGGTTTTATCTCCTTTATCCACTAAATTGCACCTCCTCTTTATTATTTTCAAAAAGTATATTCGACACATTCCGTGAAAATCCTCCCTGGTTCTTAATGCCCATATGTAATATTTGTTTTCACAAACAGAGTTAGAAATAACCCGGCACAGGAGTACCGGGTTTCAAATTTAGGGGAAGTGCTGGGGATAGGATTGATTCTCTATAGGGAAGGAAAATATGTGGACAGCTGGTTGGGGGAAGCCCTCAGTTCATGAAGGTTAATTTTCCGGATTTCTCCCGGGGACCGTTTTGCATAGCGGTTTCACGAATGAAGGATTCAAGCTGGAGAACCCGTATATTCAAGTCATCGACTCTTTGGTTCGATTTACCGAGCATCTTTATGAGGCTTTCGAGCATATATTCCAATGCCTTTTCTCTTTCAGACACTTCTTTCAAAATGGCAGTTCCTCCTTGGTCACGGTCACCGGGAATTCTTCTGTCTTCTTCCGGTCAAGAAAGCGGACCGATTCCGCTACCACCTCTGTTACATAAATGCGTTTCTTTTCCTGATTATCATAATGCCTCGTCTGAATTCTCCCGGTTATCCCAATCAAGGTGCCCTTCCGGCAATACTGGGATGTATTTTCCGCCGTTTTCTTCCATAAGGTGCATTGTACAAAATCCGCATCGATTTCACCCTTCTGATTGCGGTATTGGCGGTTTACTGCCAGCGTCACATTTGTCACCGGAATGCCTTCCTGTGTCCGTTTCAGCTCAGGATCCCTTGTCAGTCTTCCAACCAGGGTCACTTGATTAATCATAGGTTTTCATCTCCTCTCTTTGATAGCTTTATCATATCCGGAACTCCTTCACTGTGTAAAAAAGACAAAAAGTGTTTTTTGCAGTGCTTTTTCGGCAAAAACACCCTAAAAATTCATTTTTCAGCCCCTTTTCCGCAAAAAACAGCACCTAAAATCTAATTTTCAACATACAAAATAAGAAAATTCGACAAACCCTCAAATTCGCTTTCAGTTTGGCCTGTGTTATAATTTTTTATAAAACAACTTATTTTAGAGATGGAGGTAAGCCATGAAAACATTTAAACTTGTTTCTCTGCAATTAGTGGAAGAAAATGGCCTGATTGATATTCAACTGGATGATGGGTTGATTATCAATAAAGAAGACGAGAAGAGCACCTGGCTCCTGGAGGCATTTATTGATAAATCCTATCTTGAGTACTTCAAAAAGCGCGCTGATGACAAGGACGAGCTGACCATCCAAGTTGTTATTACGAAAAAAGAAAACGATCCAGCCGCATTCCAAACTAAAATTACCTCTATCAGTGAACTGGAAAACCATATCAGCATCCTTTTTGAAGGATCACTCAAAAGAACGAAAAATGATTATGCCGAACTGCTGCTTCAGGACCTCCTGGAAAAGGGCTTTATTGGAGACAGCCTGCTTGATGAATTCAAAGGTAAGATGCAAAGCAAGCCGCGCCTGGCTGCTGCCAAAAAGGAAAATAAAGAAACTCCCGCTCAATCATGACGGGAGTTTTTCTTTAGAAAAGGACAGGTTCACCCCTGTCCTTGCCTTTTTACTTATCTTTATTATCTTTATCCTGCATATCTTTGTTATCTTCGATTGCATCTTCGCCCGGCTCGTTGTTATCTTCCATCATGTCGCCGTCATCATCTGTGTTGATATCGTTGTCATCCGTATTTTCGTTCAGATCATTAGTCATATCGCCGTTGTCACCGTTGCCGCCGTTCATACCGCCTTCATCTACGTTTCCATTATCCTCCGTAATTGTATCATCTTCCGGCGGCGGATCCTGGTTATCTGTGGCACAGCCTGCTAGAAGCATGGCAGAAAGTACTGATCCTCCGATAAGTGTTAAAAGCTTTTTATTCATCGTAAAAGCTCCTTTCATAAGGTTTTATTGTTGACCTGCTGCATTGGTCTTCCTTTATATTTCCCAAAAACCGAAACAACTTGCATATTTTTTTACAGAAAAAATCCCGTACGCTTCGTACGGGATTTCTTTTATCATTACCTTTCAATTGCAAACATAATTTCAGCTTCCATCGCCACTTCGCCCTCTACAGTCGCAACGGCTTTTCCTTTTCCGATTCCCCTGCGGACGGAGAGCAGTTCGACTTCCATGATGAGTGTATCGCCCGGCCGCACCTGGCGTTTCCAGCGGCATTTCTCCACACCGGCAAAAAAGGCAAGCTTTCCTTTATATTCATCCAGTGACAGCAGGGCAACAGCACCTGTCTGTGCACAGGCTTCAAGCGTCAGGCATCCTGGAA
>CAKQBC010000120.1 GCA_934215995.1 uncultured Bacillus sp.
GAGTTGGTAAACTTCTATTTTTCCTTGATGGTTATTGTGATAAAGGAGAAGAAAGATGTCTGATTATATTGTAGAAATGAAACATATAACCAAACGATTCCCTGGAATAACAGCGAATGATGATGTATCGATTGCTATAAAAAAAGGGGAAATATTCGCTTTGCTCGGAGAGAATGGAGCGGGTAAATCAACATTGATGAGTATGCTGGGCGGTATGTATGAACCGGATGAAGGGGACATTTATATCCGAGGCGAGAAAGTGAAAATCAGTTCGCCTAACCATGCGGCGAAGCTCAACATAGGAATGGTCCATCAGCACTTTAAATTAGTCTCTGATTATACGATTACAGAGAATATCATTTTAGGGATCGAGCCGATCAAGAAGTGGGCAGGCCTTTTTCCGTATGTGGATATCCGTAATGCCGAGCGGAAAATTAAAGAACTGTCCAAAAGCTTCGGGCTGGAAGTTGACCCGGCGAAAAAAGTGGCAGACCTGACTGTCTCTATGCAGCAGCGGGTGGAAATTCTCAAGGTGCTCTACAGGGAAGCGGAAATCCTTATCTTTGATGAACCGACTGCCGTCCTGACACCCCAGGAAATTGAGTACTTGCTCAATATTATTGAAGGATTGCGGAACGCCGGAAAAACAATCATCCTGATTACGCATAAGCTTGAAGAAATCAAAAAAGTGGCGGATCGCTGTGCAGTATTGAACAAGGGGAAATTGGTCGATGTCCTGGATGTCAAAACAACATCAGTTAATCATATGGCTCGATTGATGGTAGGCAGAGAGGTGAATTTTGAAGCTGAAAAATCGCCTGCCCGGTTCAATGAAGAAGTATTGAAGGTAGAACATCTGACCGTTAAAAATGAAGATGGGTTTGAAGTGGTGAAAGATGTATCCTTTACCATCCGCAGCGGTGAAATATTCGCCATCGCCGGGGTTGCCGATAATGGCCAGGTTGAAATAGCGGATTGCATTGCCGGATTGACAAAGGCAAGCGGAGGAAAAATACTCCTTCAAGGCAAGGACATTACGAATGAGGGAATACGAAGCAGAACTGAAACAGGTATTTCCTATATACCGGAAGACAGACAAAGCTATGGATTGGTTCTGGACTTTGACCTGGCAACAAACCTGGCGTTAAAGCAGTATTACAGGGAGCCTTTTTCCACGAAAGGAATCTTGAAGAAAGAGGAATTTGACCAATTTGGCACGGAGATGGTCGGCAAATACGATATCAGAAGCGGGCAGGGAATCAAGACGCAAGTCCGTTCAATGAGCGGCGGCAATCAGCAGAAAGCCATCATAGCCCGTGAAATTGAATTGCAATCGCCGCTTATGATCTTTGTTCAGCCAACACGTGGAGTGGACATTGGTGCCATTGAAAATATCCATAAGATGATTATCCGTGAACGTGACCAAGGAAAAGCGATTTTGCTCATTTCCCTTGAGTTGGATGAAATCATGAATGTAGCGGATACGATCGGTGTTATCTATAATGGCCAACTTCAAAAGATTGCCAGCAGAGAATCGTTGACGACGAATGAAGTCGGTGAGTATATGATGGGGGCAAAACATGAGTAAAGTGAAAAAGAAAAAAAGTATAAAGTATAGTCTTATACGGCCAATAAGCAACGAGAAATGGCAATCGATCACGATTCCATTGGCAGCCATATTCATAAGTTTCATCGCTGCAGCTATTGTTATCCTTCTGATCGGCAAAAATCCCTTGCAGGCGTTTTACAACTTATTCCAAGGTGCAGGCATCTTGCCGAAGCCGGTTTATGCCGGCTATAAAAGCATGCTGACTGATTTTCTGAGCTTGCTGAACGCCATGACGCCGCTGATATTTGCCAGCTTGGCAGTCGCTGTTGCGTTGAGAGCGGGGCTATTCAACATCGGGGTTGCCGGACAAATGCTCGTCTCCGGTTTTTTTGCGACGGTCATTGTCGGATACAGCGGGTTGGATGCCATCATCGCAAAGCCGCTCGTACTGGTAATCGGTATTGCAGCCGGGGGGCTGATGGGAGGACTGGTCGGCTGGCTGAAATATAGATTCAACATCAATGAAGTCGTATCGACGATTATGCTGAACTATATAGCCCAATATGTCATCAGCTTCTTCATTCAGATGTATTATATCGACCCTGTCTCCAGGCAATCCCAATATATTTCCGAAGCAGCAAGATTGACGCTTGTGAACGTCGAAGCGGGAAATCTGAAAATGGATATTCCATTGGGCTTTGTTTTAGCTATCCTTACAGCTTTGTTTATTAAGTTTGTTATGGATAAAACAGTGGTTGGTTTTGAATTGAAAGCGGTAGGATCCAACCGCAAGGCAGCAAAATATGCAGGGATCAATGTCGGCAGGAATACTGTCCTGGCCATGGTTATCTCAGGCGCGCTGGCTGGCCTTGCAGGTGTCACTTATTATTTGGGGTATTTCGCTTCCATCCAGCCAAAAGTATTAACAGATATCGGCTTTGATTCGATTGCCGTATCCTTGCTCGGAAACTCTCATCCGATCGGTGTCATTTTTTCTTCCTTTTTAGTTTCAGTTATTGACCAGGGAAGCACATACATGAGTTCGCAGGCTGGAATCAGGCAAGAAATCTCTTCGGTGATTGTCGGCATGATTCTGTTGTTCAGTGCATGTGGCGCATACATGAAATATAAAGTCAGCCGCCTAAAAGAAAAGGAAAAAGAAGCATACCGAAAGGAGAGTGAAGCATAATGGATACAGTAATTATCGATGGTTTATCCTTTGCCCTTCCTCTTTTTATCATTGCTATAGGCGGTATATATAGTGAGAAGAGTGGGATTACCAATCTGGCACTGGAAGGCTTTCAAGGTTTTGGGGCATTCATCGGGGCGCTGTCAGCTGTTTTGATCGCAAATGCTTTTGGTACGGATGTCCAGGATTTATTTTACGTGGCGCTGCTGTTCGCGATGATCGGCGGGATGGCTTTTTCCGTTATCCATGCTGTGCTAAGCATCAAGTTCAAGGCTGACCAAGTGATCAGCGGTGTTGTCATCAATATTTTGGCGCTGGCACTTACGACTTTCCTGACGACACAGCTCAATTCACTTCTGTTCGGGACAGCTTCGGACAAGTTCCAGCTGGGCGTTATGGAGCGTTTCACGATTGAAGGGCTGGCGGATATTCCGGTGATCGGCGCGTTCTTCACGAATGTTTATCCGTTCGAAGTGATAATCATCGTGATAGCGATCTTTGCCTGGTATCTATTATATAAAACGAAATTCGGCATGCGCCTGCGGGCCTGCGGGGAAAACCCCCATTCCGTTGACGCTGCCGGTGTGGATGTTTCAAGAATCAGATTTACGGCTGTATTGATCTCAGGCTTATTGTCAGGCTTGGGCGGGATGTGCTTTGCTTATTCCATTTCAGCCAACTTTTCATCAAGCATTTACATGGGGTACGGCTTCCTGGCGATTGCAGCCCTGATTTTCGGAAACTGGCATATTCTCCCGACTTTCGCTGCCTGCCTTCTATTCGGTTTCGCCAAATCGGGAGGGGCTTATTTTGCCCAGGCAATGGCGTTGCCGAGCAGCTACACAGATCTATTCATGATTCTGCCGTATGTACTGACCCTGTTATTGTTGATTTTCTTCTCTAAATCAAACCGTGCTCCTCGGGCATTAGGGGAGATTTATGATAAAGGGAAAAGGTAACTAAATAGATTTGTTCTGTTTCTTTCGGGGAACATGATTACATTTGGTTGACGGAACGTGTGAGTGAACGCCGATTGCCGTCACCCCCTTCTAGATCGGGATATGATAGAAACGGCAACAAACTCTTCTGTTTGTCCTTTTATTGTTCTTCAAAGGAATATATGAACATAGTATATATTTGCAGATTACCGCCTATACATGTACATGGCAGATCAGGCCCTGATTTCAAGAAACCATATTTAAACGATAAAAATACCGTTGCATTAAGTGGATTTACCTGTTACTATAATATCAATTTAAATGAGAACCTTTAAGTACAGTCCAGAGAGGCTGACAAGGTGGGCGATATTCTGTTTGGAGAACATATTGGTAAACATATATATTATGTGTACCAATATGTTCATTTCTGACATTTTCCACCTGTCACTTTGTGGCAGGTGGTTTTTTTTGCTCACCAAGACTAAAAACTTGGGAGGAACAAAAATGCAAATAAAAGACAAAGATTTTTCATTTCAATCAGTGCCTAAAGAAAACCGCAACAGCTTCCTTAAAATGCTTGTTGTTATGCTGGGCTTCACATTCTATTCAGCGAGCATGTGGGCAGGCGGATCATTGGGTGAAGGATTGACATTTATGCAACTGATGGGTGTCATTTTACTGGGGAACCTAGTACTGGGGGCATTTACCGGGGCATTAAGTTATATTGCAGCAAAAACAGGGTTATCGACTCACTTGCTGGCACAGTATAGCTTCGGCGAAAAAGGAGCATATATCTCTTCATTCATGTTATCAGCAACACAAGTCGGCTGGTTCGGTGTGGGCCTGGGGATGTTTGCTTATCCGGTTTCTAAATTGACGGGTCTTCCGCTCGTACCCATTGTCATCATTACAGGGATTTTAATGACAGCCACTGCTTATTTCGGTATGAAGGCTCTGACAATATTAAGTTTTATTGCTGTACCGGCTATTGCCATTCTAGGTTCGATAAGCGCAAATATGGCCGTTGCCGATTTGGGAGGAATGGATTCACTATTCGCCTACAAACCTGAAACAACATTAACATTGGCGGCAGCTTTGACAATTACAATCGGTTCGTTTATCAGCGGCGGTACATTAACCCCTGACTTTGCACGCTATGCAAAATCAGGAAAGCATGCAGTAACAACAACAGTCATTGCCTTTTTCTTGGGAAATACATTAATGTTCTTGTTTGGTGCAATTGGTGTGATTGCAACAGGCCACAATGACATTTCAGACGTAATGATTACGCAAGGGCTTCTATTGCCGGCGGTTCTGGTGCTCGGGTTAAACATTTGGACAACAAACGATAACTCTCTTTATGCGTCCGGGCTCGGTTTTGCAACAATGTTCAAGAAGCCGAAGGTATTCATGGTTATGATGAACGGTACGATCGGTACAGTGTTTGCCATCGTTCTTTATAACAATTTTACAAGCTGGCTAACATTCCTGGGATCAACCTTGCCTGCAATCGGATCCATCATTATTGTGGATTTCTTCTTGATCAAAAACAGGCAATACATTGATTATGAGAAGGCAAATATTGCAAAAGTGCATATCCCGGCCATCATTGCGTGGGCTGTGGGGGTTATTTCCGGATTGACATTGCCGGGTATCGCTCCGCTAAACACATTATTTATCAGCGGAATCGTATACGTAATGGCTGTTAGGCTAATGAAAACAACAGTTGTTACGGAAATGGCAGAGGAGGAAGAATGCTATTATGAAAAAGTGGGCTAATGCTGCGATCTTCGGCAGGGAAGGTTTATGGGATCTGTTAATAGAAAACGGATCGTTTTTGAAAATTGTCAAAGCGGGCACAAGCGACTTTGACAGCTGTGAAACAATCGATTTAAGCGGGAAACTGGTTTGTGCGCCATTTATTGAACCGCATATCCATCTGGATACGACCTTAACGGCAGGACAGCCGCGCTGGAATGAGAGCGGGACATTATTTGAAGGGATCCAATGCTGGTCTGAACGAAAAGAATTTCTGACAAAAGAGGATGTAAAAGAGCGTGCCAAAAAAGCCCTTGGCTGGCAAATCGCGAACGGAATAGGCGCTGTGCGTACACATGTTGACACAACTGATCCATCTTTAGTGGCTTTGGAAGCCATGCTGGAAGTAAAGGAAGAAATGAAAGACTTTGTTGATTTACAAATTGTCGCTTTCCCTCAGGAAGGCCTCATTTCTTACCGGAACGGCCTGGAACTGGTAGAGGAAGCGTTAAAAATGGGGGCTGATATTGTTGGGGGCATCCCGCACTTCGAGTTCACGCGTGAAGACGGCGTTCAATCGATCCGCGAGATTTTTCAATTGGCAATGAAATACGACAAGCCGATTGATATTCATTGCGATGAAATTGATGATGAACAATCCCGCCACGTGGAAGTGGTGGCACGGGAAACGATCATGAACGATTACCAAGGCCGTGTAACAGCAAGCCATACGACGGCTATGGGTTCCTATAATGATGCTTACACATATAAATTAATGCGTGTACTAAGGCTTGCTGAATTGAACTTTGTGGCGAATCCGCTAGTGAACATCCATCTACAGGGGCGTTTCGACACCTATCCAAAACGCCGCGGCCTAACGCGTGTAAAAGAGCTTGACCAGAACGGATTAAATGTTTGCTTCGGCCATGATGACATCATGGATCCATGGTATCCGATCGGAAACGGCAATATGCTGCAAGTGCTGCATATGGGCTTACATGCTTCACAGTTAATGGGCTATAGTGATATTGCAAACAGTTTACGTTTTGTGACTGATAACAGCGCTAAAGCATTGAACCTTGAAAACTACGGTGTTGCGGAAGGAAATCCGGCAAACTTCGTTGTGCTGAATGCGAAAGATGGCTATCATGCTCTTCGCCTGCAAGCAGAGATCCTTTACTCTGTCCGGAACGGGAAAGTGATCGCTGAAACAAAGCCTCGCGAGACGAACGTTTTCCTGCCGGAACAGAAGAGTATTGCTTTTATGTGAAAAATGAAGGAATTTATCCGTCTCTATAAAGAGATTCAATTAGCAATAATACTGCTTATAAAAAAGACGTGTGGATTGGTACACGTCTTTTTCGTATTCATAGTTTTTTAGAACGTTTTATCTCTTTTGCGGGGCCTCATCAACCATCAGCGTATAGTCATCGCAGGGGCATGATGGAACCCGATTCCCTCAAAACCTTGATATTATCTCCCTTTATGTTTACCTGGATTAGCCGTTATACGAATTTACTCTTGTTTTAAATTTTTCTGTTGAAAATTGCATGCTCACTTCGTATTATATATACGGAAATCGAAAAGAGATGATTAGGATATACATAGGCTAGAAGGTGATTAACATACTATGGAACAGTGGAGACGAACAATAAACAATTCACATGGCAGGTTTGAGTATGGAGTTTAAAAATACTATCAGAGTAAAGTCCCTCATCATCTTAACCGTGCCTATCTTGTTTTCAACCTTTTTAACATACTATTTATTGAAGGAACTCTATTT
>CAKQBC010000121.1 GCA_934215995.1 uncultured Bacillus sp.
CCGCTGCCTGACGTGAAATCTCCACCAGGCCCGGGTACTTTCTTCTTCTTCCCCGCAGCAGCATGGCTTTTCTGTTCTTCGAATTTTGTTTTACAATTTCAGCGAGGGCTGATCGACTGAAGATTTCATAGATGAGCTCTTCCTCCGTCACGGTCTTCGCCAGAGCTTCCAGCGCACAGATCAGGGGGCCGGGAGAGGTACTTTCCCGCCCCACATCGGAATTGCCTTCGCCGGTAATGAGGAAAAACATCTTATTTCTCCTGTTCCGCAACAGCTTTTTCCGCCAGATCGTTGGTGAGTTTGACCAGATCCGTGTCGCCCATGGCCTCGCCCGGTCCCAGGAAACGTAACTTTTCCGCGATTTCCGGAAGCTCGAAGAACCGAGTTGCCCGGGTGGAGCCCTTTTTATCCTTGAACAGCAGCACAACACTCTGTCGTGCCTCCTCGTCGGAGAGGTAATTCAGCACCAGTGCGCTGTGCGTGGTGACCATCACCTGCTTCCCATTGAAATTGCGAAGCGTATCCAGCAGCTTTTCAATCAGCTCCTGATTGATCCCGTTCTCAATCTCGTCAAAAAGTAAAAATTTTTTCTTGCTATATTTTTGAGTCAGAATTGCGATGATACGCAAGAAACCATCGTTTACATGGGTTGCCGGGATTTCCGATCCTGTAACTTCCTTTGACAGCAGTTGTTTCCAGCCGAACTTTTTATTTTTTATATAGAAATTATTAATATGATGATAGTAATTTTTAATAGTAGAATTCAATTCGCTGTAGTTTTCTTTAGACAAATTATATAAAAAACCGGCCAACCCTTCTCCACCAATTCCCATGTTTTCAACTGGTTTTGACGCATGGCGTAAAGTTTCAGGAGAAAGTAATTCAAGCGATTTCAGACCTTGCAGCTCATCTCTAACGGCACAAATTACAGCATCATCATACGTAAATGCGGATAATGCAGATCCTTTATAATTGTAATCGGAAATATTTTTCGACACAATTTTAGTTGTTTCCAGGGGCATTCCTTCATACAGCAATCGCCCATCCCTTAATATTAAATAATATTTCTCTATTTTATTCTGGATATGATTATATGTAAAAATGGATTCCTCGCTAAACTTCATCCGATCAACATTGTATTTCCCTGCCCAGAAAATTTCTTCGAACTGAGGAATTTTGAATGTAATGCGAAAAGCAATTGTCCGGAGTTTCTCCCCCGCGGTCAGAAGTTCATTTCTACTCCATCCACGAAAATCAGTTTGACCAGATACCAAATGACCAAGAAAATCCAACGCTTGCAGTAGAGTCGTTTTACCTGCACCATTTAAGCCGATCAGACAGGTAAACATGCCGATATTGTCTAAGTCAAAATCACTTAATGATTTAAAATTTCTAATTTGTATCCGGGTAATCATAATCAGGTCTCCCGCTATTGTATTTTCCAGTAAATGGTGAACAACGGAGTGTTTGTGACATTCTGTACAAGTTTTCTTTTTAACGCTGTAAGAATAACTTTTCTCTTTGCCTCATAGTCCTCTTCCACATCATCAATGTTGCGGCGGACTCTGCGCTTTTTACGCTCAAGTGCATCCACGCGCTCCATGGCTTCAGCCAATTCATTCTGATTGCCAGCCAGTTCAACCGCATGCTTGGCAGAACGCAATTCCTGTTTTACCTGCTTCAACTCCCGTTCTGCGGCTACTACTTGGTCCTCTACCCAGCGGCTCAACTGTTCCTGCCGGGATTTGAAAAGTTCATTATTGCTTTCCATAGACTTTTGCATTGTTGAATTGGCAAGCAGTTCCATATCTGCACGCAACAATTCTGCTTTTTCCGCAGGTACGCTACGCAACTCATTTGTTACGGCATCAAGCTTAAAAAGTTGACTCAAAATCTCATTGGGAACACTTTCCATATCATCAGTGAGTCCGCTGAACAACAGAAAATCTTCTTTATCCAAACTGTTGATGGACAGATGATTCAATGACAGATATCCGGACTTTCCCTTCAAAGATTCCAAGACAGAGATTTTTGCCGGATAATCACTCAAGTTGAAAGTGACTTCACGGCACGGCACATCCAAGTTTTTTGCCTGTTCAATGCACCATTCCCCAAGGGCTGTATTCATGCGGTAGATAATCCCGCCATCAGCCGTATATCGTTGTTCTGCGTTTTCTTTTCGGACATCATTTTTAGGCTTGAGATGGTATTTGCCACATTCCACATTGGGATCAGGAAAATCATTCAAGTTGAAAGAAAGCATTTCATCGTTAAAATCTGCCTTGTTTCCAAGGACGACCTTCGTTAAGTTCCAGAATTTCAGCCCCAATTCGTCAAGCAGATGAAGTGCATCATCATAATCTATTTTCAAACGCCGGTGAACATCTTCATCGAAGTTTTCCAAAATTTGCTTTTTGACATTCTGAAGTTTTTCCGCAATACGGGCTTCCAGTTCCGCCTGAAGTTTATCAAAACATTCTTTTATTTCGGCTTCTGTTCTGCATTGCTGGTACAACTGCAAAATCTTGAGTTCCAAACCGGTAGAGTTGTCAATTTTACCGAGCACATCATCTGAAGCGCCGAAAATACCGTCAAAAAGCTGAAATTTGTGTTCGAGCAATTCATAAACCCGCTTGTCAGCCGCATTGCGTTCATTCAGAAAATTTATCACCACAACATCATACTTCTGACCATACCGGTGACAGCGTCCGATCCGTTGCTCAATCCTTTGCGGATTCCACGGCAAATCATAGTTAATTACCAGAGAGCAAAATTGCAGATTTATACCTTCTGCGCCGGCTTCTGTGGCAATAAGGATTTTGGCTTTATTCTTAAAGCGATCTATTAAAGCATAGCGCAACATAATGGCTTTACTGCCATCGGTATTCACGTTTGAGTCATATTTATTTTCCGCCATATACTCTGCATATATCTTTTCTGCTTCTGGATCACGCTTGCCGCCGCCGGAAAAGCAAACAACTTCACCCATATAACCATTTTGTTCCAGATAATTACGCAGATACTCCATGGAACGCCTGGACTCAGTAAAGATTACAGCCTTTTCGGCTGCGCCCAATTCCCGCATCTTTTCCCAGCCGTTTTTCAACGCCGTAAGCAGATGTTTGGTTTTGGTATCAGTTCCCATACCGGAAGACCAGACAATAAAACGGTCAATTTCGTTAATTTCATCCTGTAGTTTACGATAGTCTATTGTTTGAACTCCAGCATCTTCTCCCGGCGGAACTGCGACAACATTATCTAATTCATCGTCGTCTGATTGAAGTTCTGAATTTAGCATTATGTCATCGAGATACTCCTCAAAAATCTCTTCATCAAGCAAATCGGTATTCAGTAAATTTTGAGCGTTATCTGCCGTATCCTTTTGAAGCTGCAACAGCCTGTTTTTAATAGCAATAAGCGTTCCCTGCAATGCCACCGGACTTGAAGCTAACAGTTTTCGAACAAGTAAAACCATCAGATGTCGTTGCTGAGTCGGAAAAGCGTAGGTGTCATCTTTTTGCAAAAAGCTTGATACAGCTTCATAAAAACGCTGTTCCTCATCGGTTGGCGAAAAAGGAATTGTCATCAGGCGTCTTGCTGTATAGCGTATAAATTCGAGAACATCTTTGCGTAAAGTGCGTTTGCAAAATCCGCCTAAACGCTTACGAAGATCATCTAAATCTCCATCCACATTAGCATACATGCTTTTGAAAGTCGGTAAATCTCCAAACATCTGTTCATCAATCAAGGTAGAAAGTCCGTACAGCTCAGAAAGTGAATTCTGCAGCGGAGTGGCGGTTAACAGTATTTTTTTCCTGTCTTCCAATGCCCAGCGGATATTCTGTCCTATTTTATTGCTCTGCTGATGAGCATTGCGCAATTTATGTGCTTCATCAATTACAACAAGATCCCAGGCAACCTTTTTTACTTCGGTTGCCATTTTGCCGATATAATGATAAGAGGATATTACAATAGACGAATGATTAAACGGATTAGCACATCCAGACTTTTGAATTTGATTATATGCCTTTGCGTCAATTACCACAGCCGGCAAATTGAATTTTTCTTCCAGTTCGACTTGCCATTGTTTCCGCAGAGCCGCCGGACAAATGACTAACAAATGTCGTTTACGCTCAGCCCAGAATTGACAAAGCGCCAGCCCTGCTTCAATAGTTTTTCCTAATCCAACTTCGTCAGCCAGCAATACACCTTTCGACAAAGGAGAATGCAACGCAAATAATGCAGCTTCCACCTGATGCGGATTTAAATCAACAGAGGCATCGAACAGAGATTGACCAATTCTGTCAACACCATTGCCACCGACCTTAGTCAGTTCATAAGCATAATATTTTGCATGATAGTTTGTAAGCATGCTTACTTCCTGTTGATATTTTTATCATCTTCCGGAAGAATATCCATAATATCGCCGACATTGCAGTGCAAAGCACTGCAAATTTTCTTCAACACTTCCATTGAGACGTTTTCATCTTTGCCAAGTTTAGCCAGTGAACAAGTGCTTATGTGGGCCGCATCTCGTAGATCGACACGCCGCATCTTTAAATCTATAAGTTTCTTCCACAACTTATTATAGCAAACCTTCATGACATATCCTTCAGTCTGATGACAACAAATACCCAATATAGTAATATACTACATGTTTTTGAAAATACAAACTGCAAATACGCATTTTCAAATCTAAAAAGCCGACTATTTATTGCTCCCGGTCGGCACGGGAGGCGGGCGGCGGCAGGAGCATAGCTCCGCCTGTCGTCTTTTGTCATGGCTCTGGCGGCGGTTATACAATGGACGCTGACCAAGTATTAAGCCAGCAGAGTATTACAATTATTCGGCATCTTTTTTGTCGTCGAACCCGAGTCGTCGGTAGCTTTCCGGATGGATACTCGGCTATGATGCTGTTCGGAGCCAGGCTCAAACATATTTCCACAACAAAATGGGGTACTCGGCTGTACATGACCACTTGTAAACTTTACGAAGGTGATGAAAAGTAACTGCGGCAAGTTACGTTTGTCATCTGTAATCATTCAGAAACAAATGTGCGCAAAATATCGGACACTAGTTCTGATGCTGTTTTTTTGATGCAGCATGTTAACAATAGACAATATTTCAGAGAGGGAGTGTTAATTTTTCTTGATAAATCGGCAAATTGATGTATAGTAAGTACAGAAAAACGATACTTACTGGACATTTATGAATATTGGAATCAGACAACTTATTGAGAGCGATGTCTTTGATTACGCTCAATTAATCGATGTTTTATCCGGATATGGCAATGTCCGGGCAAAGATCGGGCGCTTGCTTGCATCCGGCGAAATCATCCGGATCAAGAAGGGAATTTATACCTTTCCTGAATATCTTCGCCGTTCCCCTCTGAATCCGTGTGTGCTTGCCAATATGATTTATGGTCCGAGTTATGTAAGCAGTGATTATGCTCTTTCCTATTACGGTTTGATCCCTGAACGGGTAGAACTGGTGACCTCCATGACCACCGGACGCCCCAGAAGATTTTCTACCCCGGTCGGGAACTTCGCCTATTTTCAACGGAATGCAGCCGATTATTCCACGGGAATCGAGTGTATGGAAACGCCAGGAGGCAGTTTTCTTATGGCATCAAAGGAAAAGGCGGTTTATGACAAGGCTCTTACGGACAAGCGTTTTGACGGAAAAAATATCAGGGAATATCTGCTGGATGATCTACGCATTGACGAAGAATCTCTTTCTGGATTGAATCCGGATATTTTGAGTGCATTAAATGCAAATTCTACCGGACGCCAGAAGAAACTTGTCCGGTTTTTAGAGGAGAATTACGCATGAATCCATCCATTCAGCAAATGTTAAAACGATACACTTGTGAAAACGAAAACGACTACATAAATGCAATTCGAGAAATCATCCAGGAACTGGCGTTGCAGGGTTTATGGCGGGGCAAGTTTTTTGAACATGCTGCTTTCTATGGTGGAACGGCTCTGCGCATTCTTTACGGATTGAACCGCAGTTCGGAGGATCTGGATTTTTCGCTGCTTTCTCCGAATCCGGAGTTCCACTTGTCAACATACTCCAAAGCGATAAAACGGGAACTTGAGTCATTTGGCTTTTCAACGGAATTTGTGACAAAAGAGAAGGTTCAGCATACCAATATCGAATCTGTATTTCTGAAAACTAATACAAAAATGCAACTGATTTCCATTGGTCTGCCGAATGGGATCACCAGTCGTATTCACTCCAAGACTGAATTGAAAATCAAGCTGGAGATCGACATTGATCCGCCACCGGGCTTTCAGACGACAGTAAAGACATTGCTCCGACCGTTTCCGCACTCGGTCAGAGTTTACACCACACCTGATTTGCTTGCAGGCAAACTCCATGCGGTTCTGTGCCGCAAATGGCGCAACCGTTCAAAGGGACGGGACTGGTACGATATGGTCTGGTATGCGGGGAACTATCCGCAGGTCCGGCTTTCGCATCTTGAAGAACGCATGCGTCAATCCGGCAACTATACAGAATCTGCGCCATTAACGCTTGAAAAACTGCACAATATCCTGTTTACCGCTGTTGAATCTGCGGATATTGATATGTTGAAAGCTGACGTTTTGCCTTTCATCAAAGATCCACGGGAACTGGAATTGTGGAGCAAAGATTTCTTCCGGGAAATAGTGCCATTATTTTCAGGCGTAGAAAAGGACAAATAGATAAAAAAACTGGCGGATTTTGCTGAAAAACAGAGACCGTTTTTAGATTCGTGAAGTTTCCGCTGCCGAGTGAGATTCGCCGGTCCGAGGACCGGCTTTTTTTTACCGCCGGTTCCATTGCTGAAGTTCAATGATCGATGCAAGCTTCCGCTGCCAACCATTGTCCTCTGGCCCCTGTGCCAGGCTCTCCTATCCTCCCGCTTCGAGAGTCATTCTTTCGGTAATAACCACGCTTTAAAAACACGGGAATCGAAATGTATAGTAAGATCTTCAAATCTTAATTTTAATATTAGATATTCATTGTAATTTTCTTGCAATTATTTTACAAACTGTTCTATTCGGATCATCAGCAAAAAAAGTTGATCTTTGTGTATAAGTGGAATTTTTATCTTAAACATAAAAGCTTGACTTGTAATTAATATTTAAAGTGCTATTTTGTTATAAAAGATTGTTCCTCTTTGTATGGTAAATATCTGGGTTGAGGAAATAC
>CAKQBC010000122.1 GCA_934215995.1 uncultured Bacillus sp.
GTATTATTGTACCGATGTTTGAGATATTCAACGCCGTGGGAAACTGATAATAATTACAAAAAAAGCCAAATTAATATACTATAAAATACCAGATTTATAGTATAATGGTAGCAAACAGGTACATTGGTACTATAAAGGAGAATGGTTATGAAAAAAATCAAAAATATCTTGCGCAACGAGCGTGGGTTGACGCTGATCGAACTTTTGGCTGTTGTCGTTATCCTTGCAATTATTGCTGCAATCGCAATCCCTGCCATCGGCGGACTTATGGATAATACGAAGAAAGATGCTCACGTGGCAAATGCACAGCAGATGGTTAGTTCTGCTAGGTTGTATTTGACTGGGGATAAGATTACAGCTAAAGAAGTTACCTTAGATAAATTGATAACGGATGGCTATATGGAGGATGTTGAGGATCCAGACACTAAAACAACTGTTAAAAATGGAACTACAACTACTGGTTATGATGGAACTGCTTCAAAGGTTACCTTTCTGGATGGGAAAGTAAAAGATGTTACATTAGTAAGTAAAGGTGCAAAAGGGAGAAATATTACTAATGTAAAACCAAATGAATTAAATAGAGATGCAGTTAAAGAAAAAACTAAGACAGAAGAGTAAATAAAACCACTGTAGCAAGCCAAGAAAGGATCTTAAATGCAATTACTCCTAATCTCTTACCTTGGTATAATCGGCCTCGTCCTAGGCTCCTTCTACAACGTAGTAGGCCTACGCGTCCCGGTGAAACAATCAATCGTCAAACCACGTTCAGCCTGCCCGCAATGCAATCATATGTTGTCGGCATCTGAACTGATTCCTGTTCTATCATATGTCATCCAAAGGGGAAAATGCCGGAGCTGCAAAGCTCCCATTTCCCCTCTTTATCCTTTTATCGAGCTTATCACTGGCGTCCTGTTCGCGGTCTCTCCGCTGATCATGGGCTGGGGAAATGAGCTTCTGCTTTCTTTCTCGCTTAGTTCCCTGCTTGTAATCATTACGGTTTCCGACCTTGCTTATATGCTGATTCCGGATAAGGTACTGTTGTTTTTCGCCGGGCTATTCCTTGTACTTGTTCCATTTGTTGACTCTATGAATATTGTAGACTCCTTGTTCGGTGCAGCTGTCGGTTTTGGCATTTTGCTGCTGATTGCCCTCCTCAGCAAAGGCGGCATGGGTGGCGGGGACATCAAGTTGTTTGCGGTCCTTGGCTTTGCGCTTGGGGTGAAGCATGTCGTGCTTTCATTATTCTTTGCTGTTTCGTATGGGTCTGTGCTTGGAATTCTATTGATTTTGACTGGGGTTGTAAAACGGAAGCAGCCGATCCCATTCGGGCCATTCATCGCCCTTGGCGCACTGACTTCTTATTTTTATGGTGACGCGTTCGTGAAATGGTATTTTGGGGTATTGTGGTAGCAATACATACATAAGGAGCACGTAATATGGTATTCTCTCTTTTTGGCAGGAACTGGAAATACATTAATATCGAGATTAAGGACCATTGTATACGCTATGTTGAATTGAAGCAGGGAGCGGAACCTTCAGTAGCGAGGTGCGGCGAGCACTATTTGCCGCCCGGTCTTATCCGCAATGGCAAAATGGAAGACTATGAAACTTTGAAAACCATTATGGAGCAATGCGTCGCCGAGTGGAAAATCGCGAGGCGGCAAGTATGCTTCCTGACCCCTGACCATTCCATCGTTCTCCGTAAAGTACTGATCGATAAGACCGTAAAAGATGATGAAATCCAGGGCCATTTGTATTTGCAGCTGGGCACAAGCATCCATCTCCCGTTTGAAGAGCCTGTGTTCGATACCGTTACATTGGGCGAAAAAGACGATCAAAAAGAAATCCTGCTTTTTGCCGCTTCCGAGCAGCAGGTCAGCCAGTACCATAAGCTGCTTGAAGACTGCAAGCTGGATCCGGTTGTTGCCGATATATCATCTTTGGCGATCTATAGGCTCCTTCACACACTTGGCCAAACCACTCCTGAAGAACACACAATGGTCCTCCAGTGGGATTTATTGAATGTAAATGTCAGCGTGTTTACCGATGATAAACCAAATTTCATGAGGCATTTGCAAATACCTATAGATCCTGAATCGTGGGATAAAACAGGCATGTCAGAATGGGTATACCAGGATGGGGAAGACGCCTACTTCCGGACATTGGAAGACGTCTATACAGAAATAGACAGGGTGATGTCTTTCTACAAATACAACTTAGCCAACGGGGAATATGAAGTTTCAAAAATTATAGTGGCTGGCGACCATCCTTTTCTTGAAAAAATCATAGCCAATCTTAGGGAGCGCTATACAGTTCCGGTGTCCTCGGTCGATTATGAAGGCATCCAGACGGAGAGTAGCGATATCCTTCCCCCGCCCTTTGCTTTACCCGTCGGATTAGGGCTTAGGGAGGGAATCTGATTGTTAGCTGAAATTAATTTGCTCCCTAAAAAGGAACCGAGGAATTATACATTTTTAATCATCATCTCTTTTATTGTCCTGCTTACAATCGCTGCCTCTATCTATATGTATACGGCATATCATGGATACAAGCGTGAAATTGCCTCCTTAGAGCAGCAAATTTTCACAGCTCAGGAAATAGTCGCTATGGAGCAGCAAAAAGCCGCTTCCGACCAAAATAATAGCAGTGTCGAACAGCTGAAGAATTTGGTTGATTGGGCTGAAAACTATCCGTTGAAGGCTGTCCCGCTGTTGCAGCACATTACGGAACTGTTGCCGGAAAGGGGATTTTTGCTCGATTTTGCTTACGTAAAAGAAGGAGTAATCCAATTGAATATTCAGTTCGATACATCGGCAGAAGCATCGGCTTACTTGAGTGAACTCCTTGCATCAGAGTGGATCAGGGATGCGAAGCTGTCTGCACTCGCTGCCGGGGAAATAGAGACGCAGGAATCGGTTGACCGTGAAAATGCTGATGAAGAAGGTACTGCTGATACAGAGGAACCGTCGTTTGCCTTGGATGATGAACCTTATGTGCCGAGGTATACAGGCACGTTCGAGATTACTCTGAACCGTGCAGCGATCAAAGCGGAAGCGGAAAAAGAAAAAGAAGATGTCCTTTCAGCCTCAATTGAAGGGGAGGATGGGGAATGAACATGGATCGTTCTAAACGGCTGACGCTTATAGCCATTATAGCCGCCGTGCTGCTTGTGGGAGGGCTGGTTTTTGTCTATTACTGGCTTCTGGATCCTTTGAAATCGGAAGTAGCAATGAAAGAAAAGGAGCTGGAAACGGAAGAGCAGATTGTTTCTGAACTGCAGTCGAATACGCTGACGAAGGAAACTGCATTTGAGACGACTGTCGAGCTGCAGAAGCGGCTGCCTGTGAAAGCATTGGTCCCGCAGCTGATGCTGGATATCGAGAAAGCGGAAATTATATCCCGCAGCTTTGTGAAAGCCATTGAGATCACAGAGGATGAAGGTGAAACGGCAGTACCGGCTGAGGAGCCGGCAGAAGAAGCTGCCGCGGAGACGGAGGAAGCGGCTGAAGAATCCGAGGAAGCCGGAGAAGAAAATGACAGCATTGTTGATGAACAAATGGATGAACAGCTCGAACAAAGCCAGGAAGCAGAGCAGGAACCGGAATTGCTTCCGGCAGGGTTGAGGAAAATTGTCATCACAATGGCTGTGCAGTCGCCGTCCTATCAAGAGATGGAAGAGTTTCTCGCTTCCCTTGAAAGCATGAGGAGAATCTTGACCGTGGAAAACATCACGTTTGAAGGCAATCCTGAAATCTGGTCGATTGAACAAACTGTCGATATCCTTGAATACAGTGTCGCTGTATCGGCTTATTATGCCCCGGTGCTAGCCGACTTGCAGGAGGATCTTCCTTCACTCCCTTCGACGATAAGGCCGGCAGGTAAGAAAAATCCGATGTATCAGTCACCGGGAACATTTTCGGATGATGAAGAGGAATGAGAGGCTGGGAATTGAAGGGGATGAGGAAAATAAACCGTTTCATTGGCAATGAAAAAGCAATGACGTTAATCGAACTTCTGGCGGTTGTGGTCATTTTAGGCATCATTGCCGCGGTTGCGGTCCCTATTATGCTGACCGTTTTCGACCATACTAAGAAACAGGCTTATGTCGGGAACGCATATGCCATGCGGGATGCGGCTAAGCTGCATTTGAAGGAATTGACGGTGCAGGAAAAAGACAAGCCAATCGAGATACCCTATCTATTTCTGTTGGAACAGAACTATATCGAGGAGATTCTCGATCCGGATACGAGGAATAAATGGGAGAAAACGAATCCGTCCTTTCTTATTTTAGAAAACGGCCGGATTACATCAGTCTGCCTGAAGGGCGAGGAACGGAAAATATGCGGGGAAAGCGATGCGGCAGTCCCATTTGCGGGCCTATCTCCTGAGGACGTAACCAAGTACTGAGAAAAATGACGAAAGCTATTGGGGACAAGACGACAAAAGTCTTGTTCTTTTTTTGTACTGCTATGATAGGATGGAAAAAAGTTGAAGGGAGGCCCGCCTAAATTGGACAAGAAAAACAGGAAACATACGATCAACGTCAAACTGAACGAGAAACCTCAGAAAAACCAAAAGGCCCAAAAAAAACAGAAAGCACAGAAGCCTGAGGAAAACAAGCAAGACCCGATACATATAGCACAGAAAGAAACGGCTGCCGCCAACCAGGGCGGACAAGCTGCCGAAGAGAATCAAGCGAGCGGGGAATTTCCCTGGTTCATTCCGGAACCGTCCGATAAAAAACGCGGCGTCAATAAGAAGGTCACATTTTCTTCCGACAAAGCGGAAGAGAGTTCGATTTTTGTCGGGCAGCCGAAAAACCTGAAAAAGAAAACCCGAAATCGGAATTGGCGCCATATTTTGCAGTTTTTGATCGCTGCGGGCATCGCAATCATCATTGGACTCGGGTTCACGTTCGTTGTACTGAAAATTACAACGGCAGAAGAAGCAAAGCCAGCCGCGTTGCCGGCTTCTGCAGGAGAAGCTGAGAGTGCAGGGAATAAAGCGCCGGCTGATGCAGTCATTGAGCCTTTGCAGATTACGGCTGTCCAGGGCGGGGTATTCAGCAGCCAAGAAGCGGCTTCCCAGCAAGCTGAACTATTCAATCAGCAAGGGATTCCGGCAACGGTATTGGAATCAGGCAATTCTTTTTATATCCTTCTGTTTGCCAGTGATTCAATTGAAAATGCGAAGGCTATTTCAAGCTATTTCAAAGAACAAGGAACAGATGCTTTCTGGAAGGATTTTGTAATTGAAAATCCGGAAAAGAAATTGAGCAAGGAAAATACCGAAGTGATTGGGCGCCTGAACCATTTATATGAAGGCTTGGCGAAAAACGCTTCGTCCATTATGCTCTCATCTTCCACAGGGATAGAAGAAGATCTGAAAAGCGAGGCTGTAGCCATAAAAAATGAGGCCATAGCCGATCCGGAACTTAAAAAGCTGGCCGCAGGACTTATAGGGGCTGTGGAGGCAGAACCATCTGACGATCCACAGACCTCCGCGCTCGTAATGCAAAAATCTGTTTTGGAATATATTTCCGGATTGAATAAATACATACGGTGATCCAAGTTTTATTTTCCGGGAAATGAAAGAGGCGGGAAGCGACAAGTTTCCTGTCTTTTCTGCTTCGACGGGATACGCGCCATTTGCATCTTTTGTCCAACGCCGGCATTTCATGATTGTGTACGGCAACCGAGTTTGGTACGATGAACCTGTGTCTCTCTTTTTGAATTAAAGTAAAGGTCAGGTGATCGTTTTGTCTCCAATTTTATTAGCTTCCGGTTCTCCCCGCAGAAAGGAATTGCTTACACTGCTAGATATTCCCTTCAAAACATTTTCCACAGATATTGATGAAAGTATCTCCCCGGAATTAGATGTTGTCGAAGCTGTCGAACAGCTCGCTTTCCGAAAAGCAAATGCAGCCTTCCAAACACATAAGGATCAGGTCGTGATCGGCTGCGACACAATCGTTGTCCTTGGCGGTGCGATCCTCGGGAAACCGGCAAATCATGAAGAGGCATACCGCACTCTTTCGAAGCTGTCCGGCAATACCCACTTAGTGTATACTGGTGTATGTATTATGTCAGAGGGAAAAACCATTTGCTTCCATGAAAAAACAAGTGTGACATTTTGGAAGCTTACAGATACTGATATTAACAAATACATCGAAAGCGGAGATCCGTTTGATAAGGCTGGTTCTTACGGGATCCAGGGAAAAGCCGCATTATTTGTAAAAGAGATCAAAGGTGATTACTATAATGTAGTGGGCTTGCCCGTTTCCCGTCTTGCCAGGGAGCTTGTGCATTTCCGCTGATAAGACAGCTTCCTCTTTCGTCACAACTACGAAGAGAGGAAGAATAGGAATGAATGACCACTTAATGATCCGGGATTTCCCGGACAGTGAAAGGCCCAGGGAAAGGTTTCTTCAATTCGGCGCCCAAAGCCTTTCGAATCAGGAGCTTTTGGCTCTGCTGCTCAGAACGGGAACGAAGAATGAATCTGTCCTCCAATTGGCGGAACGGCTCATTTGCCATTTCGACGGCCTGCGCATGCTGAAAGATGCCTCGGTTGATGAAATGACAGGGCTGAACGGGATTGGCGAAGCGAAGGCGATACAGATTCTTGCCGCCGTCGAATTGGGGAGGAGAATCACGAACCTATGCTATGAAGACCGGTATGTAATCCGTTCCCCGGAGGACTGCGCCAACTATTGCATGAATGACATGAGATTTTTGTCGCAGGAGCATTTTGTTTGCCTCTACTTGAACACCAAAAACCAAGTGCTGCACAAGCAGACAATCTTCATTGGAAGCCTGAATGCTTCCATAGTCCACCCCAGGGAAGTTTTTAAGGAAGCTTTTCGCCGCTCCGCTGCATCCGTCATTTGTATTCATAACCATCCATCCGGTGACCCGACTCCCAGCCGTGAAGACATTGAAGTAACGAAAAGGCTGAGGGAATGCGGAAAGCTGATCGGAATAGAGGTCCTCGATCATCTGATCATCGGCGAGAAAAAATATGTCAGCCTGAAAGAAAAAGGATATTTATGACACTATTAATATAAGGATGGTTGTACTATAATTTAATTTATGATTTTATGCCAAAATGAATCCGGGAATATCCATTTTCAGGATTTTTTAGGCAGTTTTAGCC
>CAKQBC010000123.1 GCA_934215995.1 uncultured Bacillus sp.
CGGCTCAGCACCTTTATCGCTCATGAATAGCTGAATATTGATAAAGAAATTTTCTGCGTCAAATAGGTTTTCATCAAATGCATTCCTTAACTCTTTTTTACTAGCATCAGGATCTCTTAAGTAAAGGTCATATACTGGTTTAATCGCTGCCTCAGTACTGAGCATGTTAATAAAATAATAGGGAGTCATAAAACCGAGTCCCCCTGCATTCTGAAGGGCTTCCTTTGTAATGCCTGTTACGCGCTCTTCTTCTGCAAGGGACTCTAAATAGTCGTCAAGCTTTCGGAATTCCTCTTCAAAAATCATGTGATACAAACCTCCCTGAATAGCACTTTGTATTTTATAATCCTCAGCCCCAATAAGGTGGGTCAACACCTCATTATTCTGAATCTGCACATAAGCATAAGTATAAAAATGCGGTTCACCTATAGATTCCACAAATACTTTAACACCCTTCAGAACACCGACCATATTATGTACCTTCACATCGGTTTTGTATGTTTCCTGAAAATACTTTTTAGTGGCTTCCTCAATCACATCCCGGTTTGCTTCTGCGATCTTACCGGTTTGTTTCCCAAAAGGCTGACGATATTCTTCCCCAGTATAATCCTGAACACGGATATACACCTTTTGAATATGTTCCTCTTCACTATCACGAAATAGACTAGAACACCCTCCAAGAAAAATAGACACCCCAATTAGTCCAAGTAGGAATACTCTTTTCATACGCATGTTTTTCCTCCAAAATAGATGGTTGCTTTTATTTTAGTGTAAGAAGTAATTTTATTACAGTTAAAAACGTGAAATTTTACACTAAATATGTAAATTAGGGAGAAAGTATTGTATTTAGATTATTTTTTCAATAAAAATCAAATTGAATTTTCTGATAACATGTGTATAATGGATTTAAGGTAATGAAACGGAAAATGTCCGAAATAATATTCAACAAGGGGGATCTTTATGGACAGCAGCTTTTTAAAGGAAATAACTCCCCAACTGATCAATTGGCGGCGCACTTTGCATGCACTGCCTGAACTGGGGTTCATGGAGTACATCACTACATACAGAATCGGAAAAGAACTGGAAAAGATGGGTTTCGAGCTTTATTTAGGGAAAGACGCGCTTGACGAGAATTCCCGTATGGGGCTTCCTGCACAAGCTGATCTTGAAGCTCAAGAGAAAAAGGCGAGGGATTGGGGTGTTGAAGAGTCCTGGCTCGATCAAATGCGCGGCGGCAATACCGGGCTTGTGGCAGTCTGGGATACTGGCAGAAACGGAGACCATGTTGGTTTCCGCTTTGATATTGACGCACTGCCGATAAAAGAATCTGCAGATCCTGTCCATCGTCCAGCTCAATACGAATTTGGCTCAAAAGAAGAAAACGTGATGCATTCGTGCGGACATGACGGACATACTGCCATCGGACTTGGGGTAGCTCAGTATATTTCTTCCCGTGGAGATCAACTTAAGGGCCGCTTTACCCTTTTGTTTCAGCCGGCTGAAGAAGGCGGACGAGGGGCTCGGGCGATGACTGACAAAGGCTGGCTTGATGATGTCGATTATTTTTATTCAGGCCACATCGGCATTAAGTCCCTGCCTGTTGGAACAATCGCAGCCACAACGCCGGGATTCCTGGCTTCAACTAAATACAATGCTTATTTTAAAGGAGTTTCCTCACATGCCGGCATTAATCCGGAGCTCGGGAAAAATGCTTTATTGGCGGCGACGACGGCTGCTAACAACCTCTATGGCATTCCGCGCCATCATGATGGCGTCACCAGGGTGAATGTTGGGAAGCTTGCTGCAGGCAGCGGCCGGAACATCATCCCGGGAGACAGTTATATGGAAATAGAAGTGCGGGGTGAGACACCGGAGATTGCTCAATATATGGCTGATAAAGCGACCCGGATTATTCAGGCGTCAGCAGATATGCATGATGTGTCCTGCACAATCGAAGCAGTCGGAGTTACGGAAGTGGTTGTCTGTGATGAAGATCTGATCCCGAAGATTACCGAATGGTGTGCATCAAGCGAGCTTGTGAAAGAAGTGCTGCCTTCTGTCCCTGTTTCTGGATCGGAAGACGTCAGCTTTATGATGAACCGGGTCCAGAAGCATGGCGGCAAAGCAACGTTTATGCTGTTTGGAACGAAGCTTGATTATCCTCACCACCATCCTCAATTCGATTTCGAGGAAGAAGCTTTACTGGTTGCGGTTGATGCTTACATTCACATCTTAAATGGCGGATCGGCCATTTAAATTAAAGGAGGAAATCATGTCGAACAACTTTGCAAAAACATTTTTAACAGAGAACAAAGAGACGTTTGAAAAAATCAGTGAGTATATCTATCATCATCCGGAAACTAGATTTGAAGAGTATGCATCAGCAGAATTTTTAGCTTCTGAGTGCGAAAAAGCAGGCTTTCAGGTGGAACGCAAATCCGGAAACATTGAAACCGCGTTTGTAGCTTCCTATGGAAGCGGGGCCCCTGTTATTGGCTTTCTCGGGGAGTTTGATGCTCTGTCCGGATTGGGGCAGGTGCCAAACAAGACTTCGTACGAGCCAACCGAGCTGAAAGTCGGTCACGGCTGCGGGCATAATCTGCTTGGGACCGGCGCTTTTGCGGCAGCCTGTGCAGCAAAAAAGTATTTAGAAGAAAACAATCTGCCTGGGACTGTAAAGTTTTTTGGCTGTCCGGGTGAAGAAGGCGGTTCCGGAAAAACCTTCATGGTCCGGGAAGGAGTATTTGATGGGGTGGACGCAGCCTTAACATGGCATCCATCTCCTGCCAACAGCATCATGAGCCTTTCCAGTCTCGCAAACTATCAGGTTTACTTTAGATTTAAAGGCTTATCCTCACATGCGGCGAACTCGCCTCATCTTGGACGAAGTGCCCTGGATGCGGTTGAGCTGATGAACGTGGGTGTGAATTACCTTCGCGAGCATGTCGTGCCGGAAGCCAGAATGCATTACGCCATCACCAACACAGGGGGCATCTCGCCAAATGTCGTACAGGCAGACGCCGAAGTCCTTTATCTGATCCGGGCGCCAAAGGTTCAGCAGGTGGATGAAATCTACAAACGGGTTTGCAAAATCGCGGAGGGTGCGGCTCTGATGACAGAAACAGAGCTTACCATTGAGTTTGACAAGGCCTGCTCCAATTATATTCCAAACCGCAGCCTTGAAAAAATTCTCTATCAAAGCCTTCAGGAAGCCGGCATCGAAAAACCGGACGAAGAAGAAAAGGCCTTTGCCGAAAAGCTTTGGACAACCCTATCAGAAGGTGAAAAAGAAAGCTATTTAGATATTTTAAGAGGATTTGGCTATGTAGGGGACGGCAGTGAGTTTGAAGGAAAATACCTGGCAGAAACAATCTCAGCCTATGAACCTTCCAAAGAAGTTCTTGCCGGCTCTACAGATGTCTCAGATGTAAGCTGGGTTGTTCCAACCGCACAGCTGACAGCCTCAACATCAGCACTGGGCACACCGCTGCATACATGGCAGATGACTACACAAGGCATCAGCAGCTATGCCCACAAAGGCATGCTCCGGGCAGCAGAATCCATGGCTTTAACAGCTGTCAAACTGCTGACAGACCAGGAAGAATTAGAAGCTGTCAAACAGGAGTTCAATGAATTCAAACAAGCTAATCCTTACACATGTCCAATTCCTGAAGAGGTAAAGCCTTCTACTTTAAATTAACTTCTCATTTCGGACAGGGAAAGCCGAAAACCGGGAGAAGCAGTCTGAACCAGGCGCTCATTCGGACAGAAGAAGCAGAAAACAGGGAGAGTGAGTCCGAACCAGGCGCCGCTTCGGACAATAGAAGCAGAAATCGGGAACAGCAAGTCCGAACCTGGCCGCCGCAGCGGAAAGCACCGTCTACACTCAAAATTAAGAAAATCCAATAAAAAACAGAAAAGCGAGGGGAGTATATGAAAACAGAAAAACAAGGAAAGAAAGTGGTAACAGAAAATAAAAAAACAGGGATTGCCCAGAGATTCCTCAATGGAGTTGAGAAGGTCGGCAACAAGCTCCCGGATCCATTTATATTATTTGCCGGGCTCGCAGTGCTAGTCATTATTGTTTCAGCAATCTTTAGCGCCTTTGGGGCTACTGTTGTCCATCCTGGATCTGGAGAGGAGCTGGAAGTTAAGAACCTGGCATCTGCAGAAGGCCTGAATTTCATCCTGACATCCATGCTTGATAACTTCACCGGGTTCGCTCCGCTTGGCCTGGTTCTGTCCATGATGCTCGGGATCGGTCTTGCTGAGAAAGTCGGCATGCTGGATTATGCCATTAAGAAAACGATTTTAAAATCACCGCCTGCATTAATCACGTATACAGTTGTGTTTGTCGGTATTATGGGGAATATCGCTTCAGATGCTGCGATGGTTCTGGTGCCGCCGCTTGCTGCAATGGTTTTCTATAAAATCGGCCGTAACCCGATTGCCGGTTTGGCTGCGGGATATGCATCAGCGGGTGCCGGGTTTACCGCAAACCTGCTGATTGCGGGAACGGACGCACTTTTGGCAGGGATTTCAACAGAAGCTGCCAAGATTATAGACGAGAATATTGTCGTTACACCAATTGATAACTGGTATTTTAATATTGTTTCTGTATTTGTTTTAACCATTGTCGGCGGACTTGTTACGACGAAATTCATTGAACCGCGTCTTGGAGAGTATAAAGGCGATGAGGTAAAGGAAGCTATTGCTGAAGATCCGCCTAATGCCGGAAAGGCTTTGCGGAATGCAGCCATAGCTGGTTTCGCCTATATTGCCCTTATTGTGGGAACGATCCTTATACCAAACAGCCCGTTAACCAATGAAGATGGCGGACTTGTTCCATCTCCATTCCTGGATGGCATTATTCCAATTATTCTGTTCTTCTTCATCATTATTGGTACTGTGTATGGTATTACGGTTGGAAACATTAAGAGCAGTAAAGATGTTGCCAACTTTATGGCTGAATCGATGAAGGATATGGCGTCCTATATTGTCTTAATCTTCGCAATCGCCCAATTCATCGCATACTTCAGCTGGTCCAATATCGCTACATGGGTAGCGGTAAATGGGGCAGAATTCCTGAAGGACGTGGAGTTCACCGGAATCGGATTGATTATTGGCTACATCATTTTTACAGCTTCCTTGAACTTCCTGATCACTTCGGGTTCAGCCAAGTGGGCGCTTGAAGCACCTGTGTTTGTGCCAATGTTTATGCAGCTTGGCTATCACCCTGCATTCACGCAAGTGGCATACCGTGTAGCAGATTCATCTACGAATATCGTGACACCGATGATGCCATATATGGTTATCGCCCTGTCGTTTATGCAGAAGTATGATAAAAAAGCGGGAATTGGAACATTCATTTCATTAATGCTTCCGTACTCGGTTACGTTCCTGATCACGTGGATCATTATGCTTTTAGTGTTCGTCTTCTTTGGAATCCCGTTTGGTCCGGGAATCGGTCCTTATCTATAAGAATAGGATGTGGTTAAAAAGTGAGTAATCTTGAAAATCAATTAAAAGAGTGGCGGCGTGATTTTCACCGCTATCCAGAGGGAGGATTCCTGGAAATGCGGACAGCCTCCATTGTCGCATCGATCCTGGATGACCTTGGATTCCATCTGGAAATGGGCAGGATGGTAATGGCAGCTGATTATTTTATGGGGAAGCCGAATCAAGAGGAAACAGCCGCACATTATCGATGGGCTCTCGAAAACGGTGCGAAAAAAGAATATATCGAAGCTTTTACAGACGGCTATACAGGCATTGTCGCAACAATGGATACCAAAAAGGATGGCCCGGTGATTGCATTCCGTGTTGATATGGATGCATTGCCGATCCATGAATCAGAAGCAGACAGCCATTTTCCGCAAAAAGAAGGATTCAGGTCTGCAGTTCCTAACACCATGCATGCCTGCGGACATGATGCACATACAACCATCGGGCTTGGCCTGGCATGCTTAATTGCTGAAAATATAGACAGCCTTAAGGGGAAAATCAAATTGATTTTTCAGCCTGCCGAGGAAGGCACCCGCGGGGCTCGTTCGATGTCCGAAGCAGGAGTTGTCGATGATGTGGATTATTTAATTGCCTCACATGTCGGTACAGGAGTTCCAGATGGACATTTTGTAGCATCAAAAAATGGATTCCTGGCTACGTCAAAACTTGATGTAACGTTTAAAGGAGTATCTTCCCATGCAGGCGGAAATCCGGAAGAGGGTAAAAACGCTTTGCTCGCCGCCGCTTCTGCTGCTTTGAATATATACGCTATTCCGCGTCATTCAGAAGGGGCAACCCGCATCAACGTGGGTGAAATGCATGCAGGCTCAGGCCGAAATATTATCGCAGATAAAGCGGTGCTGAAAATTGAAACACGCGGGGAAACCACTAAAATTAACGAATATGTTAAATCCCAGGCCGAAGCTGTTATCGCAGGATCAGCCAAAATGTATGGAGTAGAATACGAGATTCAGACTGTGGGCGAGGCCATAAGTGCCCATGGAACAAGAGAGCTGGCTTCCGTCTTGCATGGCTGTGCACAAGAAGCTTCCTATATAAAAGAAAGCATCCTTGAAGACAATTCACCTGCAGGCTCTGAGGATGCAACCTTCTTCATGGAGCGTGTTCAGCAAAATGGAGGACAGGCGACATACTGCATTTTCGGTACTGAGCTAGCAGCAGGCCATCATAATGAGAAGTTTGATATTAATGAAGGCACAATGATGAATGCCGTCCGGCTGCTGTTTGAGTCTATAAAAAAATTAAATTAAGAAATGGATGAGGCAGAGCAATCTGCCTCATTTTCTTCATGAGATCAGGGAGGAGTGTTGAAGATGAAAGAATGGTTGGATAAGCACCTAAAAGCGTTAAATTTAACAGACAGTATGGTCCAGGCTGAAGGGTTCTGCCGATTAGGCTACACGGAAGAAGAATGGCGGGCCATTGATGTATTTGTTTCCATTGCTGAGGATATCGGTTTGAAGGTTCGAAGAGATGAAGCGGGGAATGCGGTTGCCCGCTGGGAATCTGAAAATTCCTCGCCTGCAGTTGCCACAGGTTCTCATGTGGATACGGTCAAAGGCGGAGGTGGCTATGATGGTGTGCCGGTGTCCTTT
>CAKQBC010000124.1 GCA_934215995.1 uncultured Bacillus sp.
AGAAGATATATATATATTTGCCCACGATAAAGACCGCTCAGAGAACCTGACAGAAGCGACCAATACAGAGAGTGTCGGTATGTCTGAGCAAGGTCTTCTCGATGCTGTCGGCAACATGTTCCGTTCCCGAGGGGATGAACTCCGCAACAAGATGGAAAACATCGGATTGACTTCTGAGGAAGCTGCGAAATACGAGGAAGAACTGGATTACGGGAAAGTGGTTGTCGTAGCAGTCAGCCATTAAACCCGGCATGACTATAGGAAACAAACGGATTAACGGCCATTAATCCTTCTGCAAGCCGCATTGCTCTCCTGCAATGCGGCTTTCTTTCATAACCTATTTTTTTCGACAAAAAGGCTGAATAAAGTGCATACCGGCATTTCCGCTGGCTGTTGAACCCATTGACAGCGCTATTTCTTTGCCCGCCCTTTTCCAAAAGAAGATACCCCAAAACCTATATCTACTATTTTACAAGTGCGTTCTGGTGTTATATTCTTAAAGTTACATATAGAAATTCTGTATTGTATTAATTAATGAAGACCATGTATTTATGTGGCCGCATATATAGGAGGACAGAGAAGTATGACTATGAAAAAAACGTTGACGATTGCCGGTTCTGATTCAAGCGGTGGAGCAGGGATTCAAGCAGACCTTAAAACATTCCAGGAGCTGGGCGTATATGGAATGACTGCTTTAACGACCATCGTGGCAATGGACCCTAAAGACCAGTGGCACCACAAGGTCTTTCCCCAAAACATAGAAACCGTTGAGGCGCAGCTGGAAACAATCCTTTCCATCGGAGTCGATGCCATGAAAACAGGCATGCTCGGTTCAGTGGAAATCATAGAGCTTGCCGCACGGAAAATTAGGGAGCACGGCCTGAAGAATGTTGTCATTGATCCGGTCATGGTATGCAAAGGAGAAGATGAAGTCCTGTTTCCGGAGCATACGATCGCTTATAGAGAACACCTTCTCCCGCTGGCGACTGTGGCAACCCCTAACCTGTTTGAAGCATCCCAGCTAGCGGGCATGCAGACGATCACAACTGTCGACCAAATGAAAAAGGCTGCCGAGAAAATACATGATCTGGGCGTACAATACGTCATCATCAAAGGCGGAAGCAAGCTGCACGGCACAGAGAAGGCAATTGACCTTCTGTACGATGGAGAAGAGCATGTAATCATTGAAAATGATCTGATTGATACATCCTATACGCATGGAGCCGGCTGTACGTTTGCGGCGGCGATCACTGCTGAACTCGCATTGGGAAGAGATGTGAAAGAGGCAATCTCGATTGCGAAAGACTTCATTACTGAAGCCATCCGCCATTCCTGGAAACTGAATGAATACGTGGGCCCAACTATGCATAGCGCTTATAAAAACAAGAAAGCGTCCCTGAGCTAAGCGGCACATAAAAAGAAGAACCTGACCGGTTCTTCTTTTTATACCTCCGTATTAGGCACCCGCTTTTAAATTTCCGTACATACTATGAATGATAATGCAGGGAAATAACGCTTCCTTTTCGCAAAGTTCGCTTTCTTTTAGTAAGATAATAGGAATAACAAATTCCCTTCCCTGGCAAGTCTGCCGGCAAGGAATAGGTGAATGGGATTCTTGATGACAAGGAGGAATATGATGGAGCCTATAGTCAATCCGTCAACCGTCCAGGAAGCAATCGACTTGTTTCAGAAAAAGGACGTATATATACATTTAGAGACAACAAACGGAGCTTATGCTTCCCATTTCGGCGGCGGAACATATTCTGCCGGCGCCTATATCCGAAATGCACAGGTCCGATATGAACATGGGAAAATCCAAGGGGATGGCCCATACCGGGCCGGCCTGAAGATGGCGATCGGATGGATCTATGCCGAAGGACTGACCCATTTTGAAAAAACAGATGGCAGATTGTTGCTGGCCGGATTGGACGGCACCGGGAAACTGGCAGTCGCACTGCAGATCAGCAGCACGCCATTCGAATAAAGGAGCGATTCGACCATGAGACAAGAAAGCCGTGTTTTGGTGATATTCCCTCATCCGGATGATGAAGCGTTCGGCGTATCCGGAACAATCGCCAGCTATACAAGCCAAAACATCCCTGTCACCTATATGTGCCTCACTCTGGGGGAAATGGGCCGTAATTTAGGGAATCCTCCATTTGCGACAAGGGAAAGCCTGCCGGGAATCCGCAAAAAGGAATTGCAGGCAGCAGCAAAGGTAATGGGGATTGAAGATTTGCGCATGATGGGCTTGCGTGACAAAACAATCGAATTTGAGGAAGAGGAATTTCTGGTCAATATGATCAGCTCTGCCGTAAATGAACTGAACCCTTCCCTTGTGATTACGTTCTATCCTGGCTATAGTGTCCATCCCGACCATGATGCGACCGGAAGGGCCGTCGTCCATGCACTGGGCCGCATGGACGAAGACAGCAGGCCCCGCCTTTTGACTGTCGCCTTTGCCCACAATACATTGGAGGAAATCGGGGAACCGGATGTAATCCATGATGTTACTGCATTCCAGCAAACAAAAATTGCCGCCATTAAAGCCCATGCTTCACAGACGCAATACATGACAGGCAGCTTTGAACAGCAGACGCTTAAGGATGCGCCTGAAGCGCTGAAACGATTAACGGAAGAGAAGTTTTGGACATACAGGTTCGACAAGAACTAGAAAGAAAAAATCCGCCCATATAGGCGGATTTTTTCTACTTGGCTTCCATCTTGTTCTGTTCGATTGCCTTCCTGATGGCTGCGGCAACGCCGTCTTCCATGTTTGATAGTGTTACCTCGCCGCACAGGTTTTTTATTTCCGCCGGAGCATTTCCCATCGCAACAGGCCTGCCGACTTTTTCGAACATCGATACATCGTTGAAGTTATCGCCTAATGCCATCGTTTCGCTCAAGGAGATGTTTCGCTTTGCCACATATGCCTCAACGGCAATTCCTTTCTGCGCATCGAGCGAAGTGATCTCAATGTTTTCTTTCCCTGAAGATGTGACAGCAAGAGCCGTGGCCTTCTTCAGTTCCCCACCCAATTTCCCGAGAAGCGAAATATTAGAGGAGAAAGCCAAAACTTTATAGATTTCCAGGCCCGCCTCCTCGTCCAGCTGATCGAAGTTGTCCACTTCATGGATATAGCCGTCCACGTACCTCTCGCGGGCTTTTTCCGTCACGAACAGCGGATCCAATCCCGGCATGGCTGTCATGAAAATATCGACCACCGCCGCAAGGGCCACATCTATGTCCTGTACATAGCTCCCTTTGTTTGTGAAGACTTCATACAGAATCCCTTCTTTGTCCAAGATGTTCCTTGCTTTTTTCAATTCTTCTGTATCCATCGGGACAGAATGCAACAGATTCCCTTTTTCATCCCAGACTGCAGCACCATTGATTGAAAGGACCGGGCAAGTCAGGCCTGCTTCTTCAAGCAAATGTTTCGCTTCTATGTATGCCCTGCCTGTCGCAATGACGAAGTCAATTCCGTTCGCCCGAGCTTCTTCAATCGCCTCTATATTTGCCTTGCTGATTTTCCCCATTTCGTTTAGTAACGTCCCGTCCATATCGCTTACGATGCATTTAATCATTCCATACAATCCTTTCGCAATGTATATCAAATTTAAAGTATGTTCTATTCATTTAATTATTCATGAACCCGCTTACATACCTAACATTCATTATACATAAATAATTTCTCAAACATTTTGCATTAAAATATTTCATAATTTTCTGACTTATTTATATACCCTTGATTTATAAAGGATAAACAACAACCTCTCGACCTCTCTCTTATATATCCTGAAATAATAATGGATTTTTTAATTATTATGCATTAAAATGTATATATATAAAATAAGCTGTCAAAATAAAGGGGAAACAAATGAAAGAAACAAAAACCATCTCGTTAAAATCGAAGCTCTTATTTATAATACCGTCTATAATTGGAATCATGCTATTCATGACGCCTATTTCCTATCAGGGCGATATAACGATCCCGATTGCCATTTTGTCGGGAGCGATGCAGAACCTCTTTGGCGATTCCATCCCATACATCATGACTGCCCTCATCGTGCTGGCTGTTTTGGGTACATTTTTTGCAAAGGTTTCAAAGGATTCATTCATCCACAGGAACCCGTTTCTCGTGTCACTATTCGACGTCAATATGTTCTGGGCCATTACCCGTTTACTGGGGGCTGTTTTTGCGGTAATGACCGTGTTCAAACTAGGGCCTGAACATATTTGGTCCGGGGATACAGGCGGAATGCTTATGTATGACCTGCTGCCTGTCCTGTTTGCGGTCTTCTTTTTCGCAGGCTTGCTGCTGCCGCTCCTGCTTAATTTCGGTTTGCTGGAATTCTTCAGTTCCATGCTTACAAAAATCATGCGCCCGCTCTTCAGGCTGCCTGGCCGTTCATCCATCGATTGTGCCACTTCCTGGCTTGGAGACGGAACAATCGGCGTGCTGCTGACAAGCAAACAATATGAGGAAGGCTTTTACACGAAAAGGGAAGCTGCTGTAATCGGCACGACTTTTTCGGTCGTTTCGATCACATTCAGCCTGGTGATCATTTCTCAGGTTAATCTGGCGCATATGTTTATCCCATTCTACCTGACTGTTCTGCTATGCGGTCTTGTCGCTGCGATCATCATGCCCCGTATCCCTCCTTTATCAAGAAAGGAAGATACGTATTTCGTCGAGAATGGCGAGCCGAAGACCGAATCAATCCCGGAAGGCTATAATGCATTCTCATGGGGATTCAAGCTTGCCACTGACCGCTCCAGCAAAAATAAGGATGCAAAAGCCTTTTTTGCGGACGGGTTCAGGAACGTGCTCGATATGTGGCTTGGTGTCGTCCCTGTCGTAATGGCAATGGGAACGATTGCCTTGATCATCGCAACCTATACGCCGCTGTTCCAGTGGCTCGGAACGCCGTTCATTCCGCTTCTTGAACTGCTTCAGGTCCCTGAAGCCCAAGCTGCCTCAGAAACAATTCTGATCGGTTTCGCGGACATGTTCCTGCCATCTGTCCTTGCTGCCGGAATAGAAAGCGAGCTTACAAGGTTTGTTATCGCCTGCTTGTCCGTATCGCAGCTGATCTACATGTCCGAAGTCGGCGGACTGCTGCTCGGCTCCAAGATTCCAGTGAAGTTTTGGGACCTGGTTCTCATCTTCCTTTTGAGGACATTGATTTCATTGCCTATCATTGTAGGCGTTGCGCATCTGCTATTCTGATAGCCGATATACAAAAAAGAGAGAAAGCTGGTTCAGTGCCGGCTTTCTCTTTTTTTTTACGCATTTTCAAGAAAGGCTTGCAGTTTTGCCGCGGCTTCCTCATATCCCACGCCGCTTCCCTCTTCCAGAGTCTCGAGTTCTTTGCTGTATAGCTTCGCTAGCGCAAGGCTTGATGTCGCTTCATTCATTTTGGCCCGATACCTGCCGGAAATATGCATGATATCTGCCTCGTAATCTTCATCCGTTCCTTTCCGGATGCATCTGTCATATACATCAACGATGGAATCCCCATCCCGGTCAGGAAAATACTCATGGGGAGATGTGCTGTCGAATATTGCGAAACTAAGTTCGCGAACAATCACCATATCGATGCTGTGAGGATCGAATCCGCAATGGTATACCTCGACTGCAAACCCATTAGCCTCTGCATGGGAAGCAATCTTCTTCAGCATTGTCGACTTGCCTGACCCAGGACGGCCCTTGATCAAATAACGGCGCTCACAGCTTTCTGTCAGGTTCGGTACGTAGTCGACAGCGCCAGAAGCCGTTGCCGCACCGAGAAAACGATGATACGTCCTGCCTTTCCCCTTGGCGCTTCGATTTTTGAACAAGCGGCCTACCAGTTCCGAGCTTAATTCATCGGCTTTATCAAAATCCATATTATCTATGAAAATGGCTTCCCATTCGTCATGAATGCGCAATGCCTCCGCAAATGTCCGATACGCCTTTTCTTTCATCAGATCAACCTGCGCATAGAGCACTTCCATTCCCTCTTGTTTTTCTCCATCTGAACGGCCCACATCCAGCGTATGCCATACTGTTCCAAAACCCTTCTGGACATAGGCCCTAATGACATGATCCACTACAGCCATTTTTCTTTCCCGGCAGATGGCCCCTTCCAATAAACCGCTGTCAAGCGGACAATGAATAATTTCAATTGATTGCCCATTTTTTCTGCATAATTCGACAAATAACTGGATAAAATCAGACCTGTTTCTAATTGTCCCGCCCTTTAAAGTAATGATTTTATGGACGCCCGCAAGATTGGAATCATACAAAGGGCAGTACCCTCTCGCCGTGTTGCCTCCCGCAAAATAATGAAGCTCTTGCCCTGCCACAGAAAACACTCCTTTTCCGGCATATTTTTGTTTCTCCCCCCACTATATGCATATCTTCCCCCTTAGGTGTCTGCCCACCCCGTCTCCCTGCATAGAGGCCCCGCCGCATAATAGTCCCATGCTACTATTCCTGTCAGGAGCCGATATTCTATATAATGGAATTAATAGATTCATTGGAGAAACATTGCAGCAAAAGCTGCAAATATTTGCTGCTTCTCTATTTTCTCAATATGCCACATTTCAATAAGTGAAGGGGTTCTTCATCCTTGCTGATAGTTGGTTGACCCAATCAGTGTCTACCGCTGCTCTCCCCCATTTGCCATTCCTATCTTTATTCCGGATTTCTGACGCGTGGGGGATGCTGCAGTTCATGCATCAAAACGATTTAAGCCTGCGAAATAAGAGACAGAAGAAAGGGGCTGGATGATGGCAATCGAAAAAATAATCGAAAATGTTGACACACTGGATATTCTCAACAGTATAGAGGAAACCGTTCTGCTGGCAGGGCTGGATTACAAGATCTGTTGGATGAACCATAAGGCGGCTGCCGCGATGGATGAGATTGCCCCTTTATATGGGCTTCCGGATGCGAAAGCGATCATAGGCAAAAGGCTGGACTGGTTCCATTCCCATAGCATTGATGCCCTG
>CAKQBC010000125.1 GCA_934215995.1 uncultured Bacillus sp.
ATGCTGCTCCGTTTTCCGCCTGTTCAATCCTTGCTTCCGCATAGTGGCGCGGAAATTCCTGAAACACGCTGGCATCCGCATATTCATATTTCAGCCTCGATAAAGCATCATCGCTCCAATTGACAATGACTTCTTTTGCGCCTGCCTCATATGCTTTCTTGGCCACTAGCCGGACCAGTTCTGCTCCTTCTAATGCTGTATTAATGACAAGCGTTTGCCCTTTTTGAATATTGACTCCCACTTGGACAGCCAATTCGGCGTACTTGACCAAATTTTCTGTTAAATTAGACATGTAAACACTCCTCTATGTATATCCTTCAATACAATTTTACCACTCTTTAATGAAACGTCCATGAAATTATTCTGTTTCAATTCCGGAAAATCATTCATGCCGTACAGGATAGCCCTGTGCTGGCAGGATGATTTTTCTGCGGGCGGAATGCATGCTGCACTGGCCGATGGAGGATATAAAAGAATAAACAAGGTCCATCTTCAACAGCTGAAGGGAGCCCCGGACTTTTTCACTTATTTTACGGAAGGGTTCCCTGCTTCCCCTATTTTTTCAGCAAAATGGCATGCAGCAAAATGATTCTTTTTAACTTCCCTTAGTTCTGGGACCTGCTCGGTACAAATACCCTCTGCAAACGGACAGCGAGTCCTGAACCTGCAGCCGCTCGGAATATCGAGCGGGCTAGGCGGTTCTCCCGCCATCTCCACATATTCCTGTTCCCTTGCCAGCCTCGGATCCGGTACGGGTATTGCCGACAAGAGTGTTTTCGTATACGGATGAAGCGGTTCCCCATATAATTCATCCCTTGGGGAGATTTCCACCATTCTGCCGAGATACATAACCCCGATGTAATCGGATATATGCCGAACCATCGATAGGTCATGGGCTATGAAAAGATACGTCAGCCCCAATTCATCCTGAAGGTCCTCCAGCAAGTTGATGACTTGGGCCTGAATGGAGACATCCAGTGCAGAAATCGCTTCATCACAGACGATGAACTCCGGGGACACCGACAGCGCCCTTGCAATTCCGATCCTTTGGCGTTGCCCTCCGCTGAACTCATATGGGAGCTTATCAAGGGCCTCTTCCCCCAGCCCGACTTTTTCCAGGATAGCTGTGATTCTTTCTTTCTTCTCTTTTTTCGGCAGCTTCATATGGATATCCAGCGGCTCACTGATGATTTCCTCTACTGTCATGTATGGATTCAATGCAGAATAGGGATCCTGGAAAATCATCTGCATCTTCTTCCGGTAAGCGAGCATCTCTTTTTTGCCGAGTGATGCGATATCCTCGCCATCAAACAGGATTTCTCCCGATGTTGGCTGATACAGGCCTGTAATCGTACGCCCTAATGTAGATTTGCCGCACCCGGATTCCCCGACAAGGCCGAATGTCTCCCCTTTTTTAATAGAGAATGAGACCTCATCAACAGCCTTGATTGTATTCTTTCCTTTACTAAGAAAGGAAGATTTCGTATCAAAGTATTTCTTCAGATTCTTAACTTCAAGCATATTTGTCATACGTCATCCCCCATTTTTTCTGCAATGTGGCATAATGAGGATTGCGTTGCGGAAAAGGCCTTCATAGCCGGGACCTGCTCATGACATGCGTCGAATCGAAAATCGCATCTGTCGGCAAACGGGCATCCCCTGCTTTGCCCTGTTCCAAGAGGCGCACTGCCCTTAATCGGCTGAAGGCGTTCACCCTTAGCCATATCGATACGCGGCACCGAACGAAGCAAAGCCTTTGTATATGGGTGGCGGGATTCATAAAAGATTTCCTCCGCCGTACCCGCTTCCATCACCTTGCCTCCATACATGACGAGGATCCTGTCGCAAAGGCTGGCAACGACCCCCAAATCATGGGTGATCAAAATGACAGACATATCGAATTCCCGCTGAAGCCTTTTTAAAAGTGCAAGTATTTGCGCCTGTGTGGTTACGTCAAGCGCAGTAGTCGGTTCATCTGCAATCAGTAGCTTGGGCCGGCAAGCCAACGCCATCGCTATCATAACGCGCTGCCGCATCCCGCCGGAAAATTCATGCGGGTATTGGTGTATCCTTGTTTCCGGTGACGGAATGCCAACAGAACGCAGAAGACTGACTGCTTCCTGTCTTGCTTCTTCCTTTCCCATCCCGCGGATCCTTCTCAATAAATCGGTGATGTGCACACCAACTTTTTTTAAAGGGTTCAAGGCGGTCATCGGATCCTGGAAAATCATGCTTATGCCATTCCCCCTGATGTTTCGCATTTCCCCTTCAGACAGCTTTTCAAGATGGCGGCCTTCCCAAATGATTTCGCCGCCATCAACAGAAGCATTCGGGGGCAGGATCCCAAGCACCGATTTCATCAGAATGCTTTTCCCGCTGCCGGATTCCCCGACAATCCCGACGATTTCCCCCTTATTTACACGGAAGCTTACCTCCCTGATTAATTCTTTTTCTATCAAGCAAACTGCCTGTTTCTTTCATAGGAACACCTACTTTCTGCCTGCATTCGGTTCAAATGCAGCCCGAATCACATCACCCAGTTTATTAAAGGAATATACGGTCAGTACAATCAATAAGCCCGGCAGGATTGCCATATGCGGAGCGTAGCCTAAATTCCCCTGTGCTGTCTGAAGCATGCTTCCCCACGAGCTCATAGGCTCCTGTACCCCCAGCCCCAGAAAGCTCAAGGCCGATTCCATCATGATAGCATTCGCAATGCTCATCGTTGCCGCAACAATAAACGTCGGCATAACGGACGGAATGATATGCTTAAAAATAATGAAGATCGCAGATTGCCCCGATGCCTTGGCATATAGGACATACTCCCTTTCCTTAATGGTCAATGTCTCCGCCCTCACCAAACGCGCCGTCGACATCCATGTGAATATGCCGATGACAATGATGATCGCCTCAATGCCGGGGGTCATATAGATGCTGACTACAGTGACAAGAATCATCCAGGGAATCGCCGATAGGACATCGACTGCCCTCATCAGGATATTGTCGACCATCCCCCCGAAATAGCCGCTGGCCGTGCCCACAACCACACCTATTCCGGTGGATATAATCATCGCAAGAATCCCCACCGTAAGAGATACCCGGCCGCCGTATAGAGCCCTCGTGAAGTAATCCCTCCCAAGCTCATCCGTTCCAAAGAAGTGAGTGCCATCAGGGCTTGCCAGCACATTCATGACGTTCACACTGTCCGGATCGTATGGGGATAAAAAAGCAAAGACAGCCCCCACACCGATCACGATCAAGAAAAGAAAGGAGAGAAATGCCGTTTTGCTGCGGAGCAGTTCTTTCCAGAAATGGCGTAATCTTCTGTTTCGTTTGCGTTTCATGAATGGACTACCTCATTTCCTTAATTCTTGGATCGATCAAAACATATAAAAGATCGGCAAGAAGATTTCCGATGATGACAAGAGCCGCGGAAAGCAGCATAACAGCCATCACTACCGGATAATCAAAACCTTGGATCGCCTTAACGAAATAAGGACCTATTCCCGGCCAGCCGAAGACGGTTTCCGTGACAATCGCACCGGTCACCAAAATCGGCAGGCTCATCCCCGCTATCGTCACGATCGGCAATAGCACATTTCTGAGGACATGGCGAAAAACAATAGTGATGTCGCGTTCCCCGTATGCTCTCTGTACCGCTACATAATCCTGTGAAAGCTGCCCGATTGTCGAAGAACGGACATACCTTGTCAATTCAGGCAAGAACGCGATCATCAGGACAAATCCCGGCAAGACCAAATGATGGAGCTTATCAGCCAGGGTTTCTTCCACGCCAGCCGTTGTCATGCCGAGAATCGGAAATAAATCCAGCTTGTATCCGAACACATAGATGACAACCATGGCCAGCCAAAAACTCGGGATCGCTATCCCGATCGAACAAAAGCCATCGATGATCTTGTCGGCCAGCCGCCCTTTTTTATATCCGGCTATACTGCCGAGGACAAGCGAGAGCAGCAAAGCAAGCGTATATGCCGGCAAAACAAGGAATACAGTGTTGGGTATGCGCTCCTTCAGATCATTCGCAATGCTTTCATGAGTGACGATGCTATATCCCAGCTCCCCCTGTAAGATGCCTCTCAGCCAATAAATGTATTGGATATGAATCGGCTCATTCAGCCCATTTTTCTCCTTCAGCATAGCAACGGTCTCTTCACTCATATTCGGCGTCGTAATTGCATCGATCGCATCATATGGGGCTATTTTCATCAGCAAAAAACATAAAATCGATATGAGCAGCAGCAGAGGCACCGCCTGCAAGATCCGTTTGGCTATATATCTCAGCACCAGCCATCCAACCCCTTTCCAAATGTGGTTTTTCTCTATACCAAAACACAAACCTTGCCGGTAAGCCGGGCAAGGTTTGGATCATTCAAGAAATTACTTGATTGATAGTTTTGACAAGTCTTCAAATGTATAGATGGCAACCAAATTGTCTTCAGGCACTTCAATGCTGGAATTGATGGCAAGGATCCGTTTGTTTTCCGTGATTGGATAGAAGAAAGCATCATCCGCGATTGTTTGCTGTACCTCTTCATAGATCTGTTGCCTTGCTGCCTCATCCGGTTGCACTTGCCCCTTATTGAACAATTCATCCACTTTCGGATTTGCATAATGCGAGTAATTGGAGAACGAATCAGAAACATAAAGCGACTGGTATTGGTCAGGGTCATTCCCCATGATATAGCCATTCAAAAACAATTCGAAATCGCTATGCTTCTCAGCAAGCTTGTTATACATTGCCGTTGCATCCATTCCGACAAGCTCCACGTCAACCCCGACTGCCTTCCAATTCTGCTGGATGACGGCTGCCTGTTTTTGCATGAACGCATTGTTGGAAATATAGGCAAGTCTCAGTTTCAGCTTTTGCCCCTTCAACGCTTCAGTGGCGGCGTCCTGGTCGAAATCATATTTTTCAAGCTCGTCTGTATAGTAAGCCGCCCTCTTCGGAAGGATGCTGTAAGCTGGCTGTGCATAATCTTCCGACAGATAGCTTGCTTTAATGATTTCATCCTTGTTAAGAGCCGTCAGCAATACCTTGCGGATCTCTTTATCAGGTGTGTTTTCCGAGCTTAAATTGAAAGCCATATATCCAACCCGGTCTTCATCATAAGGCTTGATGGAAATATTCTCATTGCCTTCAAATTTCGCTACATCAGCCGGTGCGATGGCCAGGGCGTCAATTTCCCCTTTTTGCAAAGCAACCGTAGCTGTATTGGCATCCGGAATGATGCGGTATACAATGTTCTTGATTTCAGGCTTGCCTAAGAAATAATCCTCGTTTCTCTCAAACGAAACGCTTTCCCCTGCTTTATATTCTTTCAGCTTATAAGGTCCTGTACCGACTGGCGCAGCATTCTTTTTGCTGTTAGCGATATTCGTTTCGCCTTTATAAATATGCTCAGGCATGATAAAAATACTTGATAAAGCTTCGATTGCACTCATGCTTACGCTCGGAAGCGTAAACACGACAGTATGGTCATCCACTTTTTCCACCTTTAGCGGTTTCCCATTGAACTGCAGCTGGCCGTAAGCAGAACCTCCATTTTTTTCATCCAGCATTTGTTCAAATGTAAAGACAACATCATCCGCCGTAAAGGCTTCTCCATCATGCCACTTCACATCTTTGCGGAGCTTGGCTGTATAGGTCAGAAAATCCTCTGACGGCTCAAAGCTCTCCGCTAAATAATAAGTCAGGTCATCAGGACCGTTGTATTTGTATAATGGGGAATAAACAGTTTTCACTACTGTCAATCCGTACCGGTCGTTCGTTGTAATAACATTGACAGAATTACCGGGATCCCCTTCAATTCCATAAATGAATGTATCCTTTGTTTTTCTTTCATTGCCGCCTTTATCCCCCTCGCTGGACGAATCACCGGAACATGCCGACAAAACCCCAAATGCAAGGATCATTAAAGCAATAAACATCCCCAATTTCTTTCCCATAGCTTCCCCCTCATTTCAGCAGGATAATTCCTACTATATCTATAAGATTTAATAACATTCATAATTATAGTATACGAATTTAGTATATTCAAGAAATAATGGATGAAATTACATCTGTTTACAAAATATAAAAATAACTTTTTGGTATCCAGGGAACTGATTCAAGCTATTGTTGATTTCCGCTGCGGTCGGACGCTTTTTCTGGGCTTGCACCATCTTTCAAAGATCAACACTATAACACAGCTATTTTTGTGAAAACGCTGTTCTCGCATGGATTTTTGTTTGAGAAAAAATATAAAAATTATTTTTATTTATTAGAATAGTAGCAATACAGAAAATAATGAGGATGGTGGATGATGAAATATCTATCTTGGATAAAAGGCCTTCTATTTAGAGCTTTGTTTTCTTTTATTTCTGCGTGGTTATTTCAGTTAAACGCACAACAGTGGGCGGGAGGAGTGACTTTATTTTGGGGTGAAGGGTGGTTGTATTTTTCTTTGATCATTCCGTTCTCCATCACCTTCGCCGTACTAGGCGGCTACTTTCACAATCGAATGGAACTGACCAATAAAAAACTTTGGCTAATAAGCCTTATATGCGCGTTTCTTGTAACCTGGTATAGCGGAACAATCGGGGCACTAATTGGGGAAAACATTGTCAGAGGCGGTATGGACACTTTGAACATTGAAGGTACACTTATTTGGGGTACAATCTATGCTTTTGTTTTACTACCGATTACCACTGCATTTGCAAGAGGTTTAATAGAAATTTTTTACAAAATCATCATAAAAAAGGATATGCCGAACTTTAAATCTTATTGACCTCTTCAAGCGGTCATTTTATGGGTATTCAAACATCTGAACTGATTTTCACACGCTGATATAAGCATTGGTTCCACATGCTATTCAATAGTCAGATGCTTATTTATTCCGAGCCAGCGGTACCAGTAGAGACAGTTATCCACACGACCTGCCCCACCTTTTAG
>CAKQBC010000126.1 GCA_934215995.1 uncultured Bacillus sp.
GTACATGGATGTTTCCTTCCCTGTATATGAAAGGATCAAATCGTCTGTCTGCCTCAGTTCCTCCGTCAGCTTTTCCTCTGTAATTTTTCCGCTGTATATATGGCTGTATGTATGATTGCCGATTTCATGCCCTTCCTTCACTACGCTTTTCAGCACATCCGGAAACCGGGCCACTTTATTGCCTGCCACAAAGAAGGTTGCCTTCGCATCATATTTCGCCAGTATTTCCAGAATCTGCGGCGTCAGGAGCGGATGGGGCCCATCATCGAATGTGATTGCCACCACTTTTTTATCTGTCGGAACATCCCAGATGACATGCCCTTGCTTTTCATAAAAATGGCGAGAACCGGTTTTTGCCTGTACCGTCAGAGGGAGTAATAAGCAATACACCAACAGCAGAAACAATATGCGTTTTTTCATAAAATGATACACCCCTAATGAACAAGTAATTCTTAGTTTGCGGAGTTCATTTCATTTTATCCAACAGCCGGTATAAGCATAAAAAATGCAGGCAGCAATTCACATTGCCGCCTGCATTGGTCCGCCGGAGATTATTCTTTTTTTACCCATTCGCCGCCGTCATTCTTTTCATAATCATTCTTTACCGCACTCCAGGCGACTTTAAAGGCTGTTTCCTCTTCGTCATACTCTTTGCTTGCCGAATTGAAAGCCTCCTTAAAGATTTCCTGTGCATGATGCGGCAGGTTATCCTTCACCTGATCCGGCAAATCCTTCAATGATTTATATGGCATTCGCTTCTTCCTCCCCATTCATATTTATTTCTCTTTTTCCTTTTATGAATGGTTTGAAACACAGCAGTTATCCTCAATTGATGTAGGCGATTATGCCTTCCTCATCATCAAGTACGAGCTCGACCCCGGCATATGGATTGCCATTATGGACAATCTTATTCCAGAAACGGATTGCATCGACCATATCCCGGTGAGCGATAATCTGGTTCCTGCCATTGAAGAATATCTCGGCAGAGAACCCGTACTTCTCATCATCGTACATTAATTCTGCTTCAATTTGGTCAGGAGAGGCGCTTTTCTGGTCTGCCATATACATGCAGAGCGCGTCCACTACATCCTGTTCACTCAGCTTTAATTGTTCCATTGTCTGCGTTCACGTTCCTTTTCCAACCGTTTGTTGATATACATTTGAAAAAGCTTGCGAATAATCATAAATACCGCAACAACCGCGATAATGTTAATTAACAATCCTAAGACAGCTCCCATAGCTCCCATGTTGCCCAATAGCCCGCCCAACATCAAGCCGGCCAGTCCGCCGAACAGCATGCCTTTCATGAAGCCGCCGCTTTTAGACGAAGCAGAATCATTTTTCTTCGCAGCAGAGCTGTTTTGTTTGCTGTCGGTGTCTTTCTTCTGATTAGAAAAAAGCGAGTTATTGCTGCTCGAGCTGCCATTGTTATTGCTGAAGCCCTTCTTGCCTGATTTATAAGACTTGGCACTTACATAATCACCATGTCCTTGCATCATAAAGCTTCCGACTGGTGTCACAACGAGTGCTAACGTCAATAGTGCTGCTAATACTTTCTTGATCATGCAGTAATACCCCCTGGATAATTTATAAAACAGATTACCATGTTGTAATCTCAGTGTGTAGACAAATACAATTTAGAGCATTTTCTTTGAAATTGCACATCAGACTGATTGAAAACGTTTGTCAGTCGAGGCGCGCCAGACCGGAGAAGACGCGAATAGAACAATCTAGGAACGTAAGCTAAAGACGTCGCGTCCTGCGACAACGCTTACGTGATAAACATCCTGTTCACCTCATGAGCGGACGAGCCGGGCAAGCAACGAAGAATGCGAGCGTTTGTCAACAGTCTGAGAGGGGAAACCCCTCCCCCTTTAAAAAAACATATAAATGTCCGGCAATGTTACATAATCAGACGCTTATCCCTTCCCGAACTGTGCCCAACGGCTGATATGCACATAAGCTGCACCTTTTTAACTGAACCGAGTCCGCAACGGCATAACGGGCTGCACACCTGGGGTTTCCGGCATAGCAAAACCGGATGGGAAACCCATCCGGCCCTTATATGGAGTGTGCAGGAATCGAACCTGCCAGATGCTTCAGTTGTCATACAGCCGTATAGTCACTGAGCGCTCTTCCACTGAGCTAACACTCCGTTGTACCTTACACAATTATCTTGTCACGTACGGGTCCTTTTTATACATAAAAAAATAATTCAATCATGGCAAGGCATCTGGCGTTAGCCTGTAAATTCCTTCTTAAGCAGGCCCATCACAAGAACGTCTTTTGCTTGATTGTCCTTAAAGACGGCTTCCCGGAGCTTCCCTTCTTTTTTGAAACCTGATTGCATGAATAGCTTTATCGCTGCTGTATGGCCGTCTAGCACTTCAATCTGAATACGGTTCAGGTTCAAGTCAAAAAAGGCATGCCTCAGCATCTCCTGTACCGCCATTTTTCCGGCGCCTATGCCTCTGTATACCGGATTACCGATATGTACATCAAATACTGCGCTTCTCGAAATCCAATCGATGTCCGATAAGGATGCAATCCCGAGGACTTCAAACGTTTGTATATGGCAGATGGCATAATGCAAATAACGGTTTCTGTTCTCCATATACGTCTTGAACCAATGCATGTCCGTTTCAATATTTGCATAGCGGAACGGTGTCGCAAGCTTTTCCGCCATTTCCCTGTCATTCCTTGCATTATTGATATATTTCAAGTCACTTTCGGTTATTTCCCTTAAATAGATCATGGCTGACACTCCCTGAAAAACAGTAAAATCCATAAAAAATCGATTTTTGCTTTCCATTTTAATGTAGCATATCATTCTTGATTTCCGGCCGTCCGACCGGCTTTGATGCAATTTTTTCTATATTCTTTTACTTTTTCAACACATATCAAAATTGCGTGAAATGAATATATTTCCACTTATAAACGCACTTTTTGAAACAGAAGTCCTGCCGAAACGTAACTGTGGAAGGAAGAGGAATATTGATGTCTCTAAAAAGGATTGCTGAAACCTCGGACGCTTTTCTGCCGGTTCTGTTTACGTTAGGAACAATGGCAAGAGAACGGCTGCCAGCATGGCCTCCATTAAAATCGTAAAAAGGAAGGTAAACTTAAGCAGAAACCGAACCTAAAAGAAAAAAAGCCCCTTTAAGGAGCTTTTCACTATGTTCATGATGCTTGTGAAGGTTTCTTATCCATAAAGCTTTGGCTCTCTTTCGGGCTTTTCCATACAAGCACAAAAGCCAGCAGGATGAAGAAGCTCGATATCTGAAAAATAGTGCCTATGTCCATGAAGGCAGCCAAGGCCCCGAAGACAATCCCACTCAGGCCAATGCCAAGGTCGATAGCGGAAAACGACATTCCGTTCGCAATTCCCCTTCTCTTTGGATGCGTGATGAACAAGCCCCATGATTGAAGAGTAGGCAGCGCAGAACCATAGCCCATCCCAAGCAAAGCGCCGGCAATACCCAAATGCAGGCTGTTGTGTGCAAAGGAAAGGACCCATAGGGCAGCAAATGTAAGCACTGAGCACACGAGCACGATACGGCGCGGGCCATTCTTATCGAATAGCTTTCCAGTGATTGGACGGGAAACCGTAGCAAAGATGGCATTCACCAAATAGAAAATGAAGATATTCTCGATTCCTCTTTCAGTCCCGAAAATGACGATGAATGAAACGATCGACCCGTAGCCGAATGCGATCAAAAGAGTCAGCAGTGCCGGAAACCATGCCGCTTTCTCCACCAAAGCATCCGTATAGGAGAATCGCAGGTCTTTCCGTTCTGTCCTCCTGACAGATTCAGGGGTCTGGTAGCTCACCATCGCAAGCAGGACAACCGCAATGACCCCGAGGGCAGCAGACACATAGATCAATGCATCAAATGACGCTTTCTCATATAAAATCAACCCGAGGCTCGGTGCGATGATCATGCCAAGTGTGATTGACAAGCCATAATAGCCTGTCCCTTCCCCCAGGCGCGAGTTCGGGATCAAATCGACAGATGCTGTTCCATTTGCAGTCGTCGACCATCCCCACGCTGCCCCGTGCAGCATCCTGAAGGCAAGAAGCACAACGATCACATTCGTCAGCGGATAGAGGAATGTAATCAGCATAAGTGCCAGCGCCCCGATCAAAACCAATGATTTCCGTTCTTTATAACTTAAGATGAAGCCGATAAAAGGGCGTACAAACACGGCGCCGATAGAAAACAGTGCTGTCATCAGGCCTACTTCAAGTGAAGAAGCGCCGATGGATTTAACATAAGGCGGCAAAGTCGGGATCAGCATCTGAAATGACATGAATGTGAATAAATTACCCAAAATCAGCATGACATACGACTTTGTCCATAATCTTTCTTTAATCATCCTGAAAACTCTTTCCTCTCTCTTTCTAAAGTTGCGGCAATAGGAGGCATGACAAAAACCGCCAATTTATTTCGCGTTTCTAAATAATACCACAGACATAGACAGTTTTAAATGAAAATAATAGCCAAAATAGTCGGAAAGGCACGGAAAAACAGGGATAAAAGCGGTTGAAGTATCAGGGATTTTATTCCATCATTAGATATGAAAAGCGATGTATACGCCGCATACAGGATACCTCATAGAAATCATTGCTTATTTAAATGATGAAGGAGGAATATCAATGACCCAAACGATGCTCGACGTAAGCCAGAAAGTGCATGAATTCCTGAACGGACCAAAAAAGCTGTACATCAACGGTAAATTCGTAGAAAGCGTCTCTCAAAAAACCTTCACAACACCAAACCCTGCCACCGGAGAAGTACTGGCCGAAGTATATGAAGCCGACAGCGCCGATATTGACATTGCAGTGAAAGCTGCACGCGAAGCTTTCGACAGAGGAAGCTGGTCAAAAATGAGCGCTTCAGAAAGAAGCAGGCTTATGTACAAGCTGGCTGACCTCATGGAAGAACACAAAGCAGAATTAGCCCAATTAGAAACACTCGATAACGGGAAACCGATAGCGGAAACAACAAATGCGGATGTGCCATTAGCGATCGACCATATGCGCTATTATGCAGGCTGGTCAACAAAAATAGTCGGGCAGACCATTCCTGTCAGCGGCAATTTCTTCAACTACACAAGACACGAGGCTGTAGGTGTCGTCGGACAGATCATCCCTTGGAATTTCCCATTGCTTATGGCGATGTGGAAGCTGGGCGCAGCACTGGCAACCGGCTGCACGATTGTCCTGAAGCCAGCAGAGCAAACGCCTCTGTCAGCGCTTTATTTGGCTGAACTGATCGATGAGGCAGGATTCCCGCCAGGCGTCGTGAATATCGTGCCCGGATACGGGGAAACGGCCGGCCAGGCATTGGTCGATCATCCTTTAGTCAACAAAATAGCATTTACGGGAAGTACTGAAGTCGGCAAGCACATCATGTCGTCGGCAGCCAAATCCTTAAAGCGCGTCACATTGGAGCTCGGAGGCAAGTCCCCGAACATCATACTGCCGGATGCAGACCTTTCGAAGGCGGTTCCGGGTGCGTTGAACGGGGTCATGTTCAATCAGGGGCAAGTGTGCTGCGCTGGATCCCGTGTGTTTATCCAGAAGAAAATGTATGACAATGTGGTGGCGGATATGGTTTCCCACGCCAAAAAGATTAAGCAGGGCTCGGGGCTCGATCCATCCACGCAAATGGGTCCTCTTGTTTCAAGCACTCAACAGAACCGCGTCCTGAATTATATAGAGAGCGGGCTATCGGAAGGGGCCGAAATGTTGACCGGCGGTGCGAAGCCTCAGGACGAAGGCTATTTCGTAGAGCCGACGATCTTCAGTGCGGTTAATGATGAGATGACAATCGCGCGCGAGGAAATTTTCGGTCCTGTCATTGCGGCCATGCCGTTTGATGACCTTGATGAAATCATTGACCGCGCCAACAGTTCTGAATACGGCCTGGCAGCCGGATTATGGACAGAAAACCTGAAGAATGCACACTATATCGCCAACCGCCTACGGGCGGGAACGGTTTGGGTGAACTGCTACAATACATTTGATGCGGCATCCCCGTTCGGAGGCTATAAGCAATCCGGCATCGGCCGCGAGATGGGTTCCTATGCCCTGAACAATTACACAGAAGTGAAGAGTGTCTGGATCGGAATGTAAACCTGAAATGGGCAGGGTGCCGTTTGGCCCCTGCCCATTTTCAACTCCTTATGATAAAAGCCCCCGGCTATCCTTGCCAGGAGCCTGTCCCCATATCCTCATGCACTGCAAAAGCCTTCAGAATCTATTGCCCCTGCTGGCCGATCAGCCTTTTATATACCTGGAAGAGTGCCTCTGAAAGGACAAGCCCAAGGGCTATGCTCCCGGAAATCAAAGTCGCTCTCGCGGCAAGGCTCAATGCCAGGCTGTAATCTGCCAGGACAAAATTCCGCATCGCATCGTAGGCAAGACCTCCCGGAACGAGCGGGATAATGCCCCCCACTATAAAGATGACCATCGGCATCTTGTACAGGCGGGCGAAAGCTTGGCTCATGACGGCTATAAGCGTGGAAGCAGTCGCAGTCGCCAGGAACAGATCGACCCCGTTCTGTGAAAGCACGTAATAGCAAATCCAACCGCACATGCCTGTAATACCGCTCCTGATGATCGCTTCCCTCGGAATGTTGAATATGATTCCAAAACCGGCTGCCCCTACAAAACTAGTCAGTAATTGTGCTAGATATTCCACTTTTTAAAACCACCTTAGAAGATTGCGAATACAAATGCGATCCCGCCCCCGATTGCAAATGCGGTCAAGCATGCTTCCGCCCCTTTTGATATTCCGGAAACCAAATGCCCGGCAATAAGGTCACGTACGGCATTGGTGATCAACAGCCCTGGTACGAGGGGCATGACCGAACCGATGATGATTTTATCCACTTCAACCCCCA
>CAKQBC010000127.1 GCA_934215995.1 uncultured Bacillus sp.
TACCGTGTACCCTGATTGCAAAGATCCATTTTTGCCCGGAGCAGATACTTCAAGTTTTGCCGGGAACGTCTCCGATAGTTGAACACCAGATAAGACAACTTGATCTTGTTTAATTGCATTTGCTGCATCCCCGGTAATATTCACCGGTTTAACAGTATAAATAATCGTTGCCGGTTCGCCGACCTTGGCCGGTTTAGGTGCATCAGTTGTTCTGCTGACCTCGAGATTTGTGTTTATTTTGACAATTTTCACTGTAAATTCTTTAGTCGCAACGGCACCCCTTGCGTCTATCGCTTCAATTTTTATCTTTGCTTCTCCTCCATCGGGCAGATTATGCTTGATGGAAGTATAGACTGTCGTATCCTTAGGGATATTATCCGCTGAGTAAACAACTTTGCCGTTCACCGTCACCTTTGTGCTTAGAAGCTTATCCCTCAAATCGAAATCCTCAAGCAAATAAGAGAGTTCGATATCCTGGTTTGCCGGGATGCTCTCATTTTCTTTAGGCGTTATGAGTGTAATGGCCGGGGCATGGTTTGAACCAAGGAACGCCCGGTACATCGTATTTACAAATAGTTTCTGTTCACTGACAGGGAAGCCATTCTGGTGCCCTGTTCCTGAATAAGTGATATTGCCCTTGGTATACATATAATAATGGTTATAGCTGTCATACACATCCCTGCTGCTGCCGACCATATTGTACCAGGACGTTATATTGGGATCTTCAAGATCGAGTGTGAAATACTGATTATGTGTAGTCGCTACACCTAAGTAGCCACTGCTATCCTCTATTTTCTTCAAATCATACGGGTAAACCGTCAACAGGCCATCATTGATTCTTTTGGTGAGCTTAGAAGTACCTGGCGCCCCGAACCCAATATCCGTTTGTGGCTGTATTTGGCCTGTTGCGTTCATATAGCGGGTAACCCATAGATTATTATCAGTGCTGTTGCTTTTAAAAACAGTATCATGCGTGAACATGATGCTTTGTTCGGATTCGATAAAACGATCAATGGAGGGGACGACTGTATCGCTGAGTTTCGCGTTTACATTATAGCTGTCCCCGAAACCAAAGATAATCATGTCATAAGTTCCGTTCAGATTCCGATGATACGAGTTCTTGAATTGGTCCATATTTATGACATCGATATTGATATCATATTCACTTGTTCTTTTCAAAAAGCTTTGCGTCATATTGCTTGACGTTTTCAACGAGCTGTTTGACGAATTCGTCGGCATCACCTGAAGCACCTTAATGCCCACTGTCTGATCAATGAAGTAAATTCTTCCAGTTTGATAATCTTTTAGATTTGTAGCTGTATCGACCAGTTCAAGTTTCCAGTTCCTGATGCCGGAATACCCCTTCGGCAATTTATAGGTAACTGTCATGCTATTGCCAGTCACCGGTTTCTCCAAAACGACTTCACTCGTATCATACCGGTCATTAAAATCCGAGTCGATATACAGCTTCGCGCTTAAGGCCCTCTCATTCACATTCTGAGGCTGGTTCACATTAAAGGAAAAGCTTAATGTTTCTCCTTGTTTGTATTTTTTCGTTTCAGTAAAGTCTGGAGATGACGTAAGCGTCATTTTAGGGCGGACCAAGCTATTGGATTCGTTATATCTTTCTAATGACTCTTTCAGATAATCATAGAATGGTAGTTCGAACAATTTCCATTGCAACTTATCATAGACGATTACATTCTGGTTGTTGCCGTTCAAATATTGCTGAAATTTATTGTTAAGCTTTGTCCCTGTTCTTATGCTGCTTCTATGCAGTATTACTAATTGCTTGCGATTAATGAAATCATTGATGATTTCATTGGCTTTCAGATTAGTAATATCATTTTGATACGCCTTTGTATCATGGCACCCTTTACAATAGCCCCGGCCATTTGAACTATAGGTCCCTTCGGTTATCGCAATCGCATCATATTTCCCGTCCAGCTCTTCACGCTTGGCGACAAATTGCTTCATCGATACCGTGGTGATATCCAATGAGTAATTAGAACCATTCTTAATTGCACTTAATTGAGACGGGTCATCGGTCTGGTCGACAATCTCCAGAACCTTTAGGGTTGTGGTTGAAGCCTTCGCTTCTTTATTGTCAAATCCAGATGATACCGGAATCACTTGCAGGATCAGCAATGCAATGATTACAGATACAATGCTTTTATATGTTCGTTTTTTCATTCCCATCCGCCTCCGGGAGTTATAGGATAAAATACCTTGTTTTCACTATTATATATTACTGGACTGGAAATTTCTTTAAAAAATTGTTAAAGATTAGTAAAATATGACACACCATTTCCCTAATAGAAAGAGGAGTGTCAGACCGGCTGACCCTCCTCTTTTTCAAGCAATCTTATATCACAGTATACACCGACTTTATTGCGACCTGCTTTTTTGGCGCCCATATACATTGCATTGTCTGCATTGCGGACGATATCCATGTAATCCGTGCTTTCTTTTGAGCATGAGGCAACGCCTATGCTTGCCGTCACGTAAAGGCTGATATCATTGCCGCCCGGCACTAGATTATCCTTCAGCATGATTGGGGATCCGGCTATTTCCTTGCGGATTTTTTCCCCTATATTGAATGCCTCTATTTCATTTACTCCCGGAAGGACAACCATAAACTCTTCTCCCCCGTACCTTGCAACGATTCCGTCTTTCGGGCAATGCAGCTGCATTCTTTTTGTTGCTTCGCAAAGAACATGGTCGCCGCATTCATGTCCATATGTGTCATTGATTTTCTTAAAGAAATCAAGGTCGATCATGAGCAGGGAAAGCTCCTGCAATGTTTCGTTCCGGATCATCTGATACTTGCGCCTCAGCATCTCTTTTACATATCCATGATTATAAGCGCCCGTAAGCAGGCATTTCTCGCTCTTCCGTTTCGTTTCCTGATAATGCTTTGCATTTTCAATAGAAATCGCCATATAACTGCACAGGATTTCCAGTATGTTCAGGTGCAGCTCCTCGAACAGCCGTTTTTTGGTGCCCGCCAGCAAAAGGATGCCTTCGATTTTTCCCTTTCGGATGATCGGTATGTACAGAAGGCTTTCCGCTTTATTATCATCTTCGACAGCAGCAACTGATTTTTTCCACTCTTTTTTATCATTGAAAAGAAGTGACTTGCCGGAGCGCCATGATTTATAAGCGAGCTCCTCCAATTCCGGACGGATGGCACCGTCATAATCCAAGCCGGCACTGTCCACCGAACGGAGCATTTCCAATCTTTCCCCCTTTTTCACATCAAGTACATACATCGATGCATCAGGGAAAAGCCGGCAAACCTCCTTAACGAACAAATCAAGCACAGCATGGGGATTCAGGCTTGCTGCCAGCTGGTGGCCAATCTCGCTTGTCCTATGCAAATGCTTATTGACCGTGACAGAGGAATAATACGCCTGCATGGCTATGGCAATGCTCACCAGCGGAAAACCGATAAAAAGAATCGCCACTATGCTAATCTTCTGATACAGAATGTAAAGGGCAAATCCGACCGGAAACACAATGATTGATGAAATGCCGTCCCAAAGCATGTCTTTTGACAGGAGGGGTCTTTTTTCCTTAAATACGATAACATCTATAATATGAAGAATAACCTGATTCATAATGAAGCAAGTAAGTGCGTACGCCAGAATCGCCCAAATGTTTTCTTTCGTCATGATTTGGTCCGGATCGATACTGCCGCCGACGGCATAATAGGCCAGTCCACCTGACAGGGATATAAAGAAAAACATCAATGAATTAATGGGGATCCGAAGCATTTCATTTTTTCCGAGCCGGATCTTGATGAACAGGGCTCCAAGAGCCAGCTGTGTAAGAATAACCTCCGCGAACAGGCCGTATTCCAGAAAAACCGCCAATGAAACACCCTGCTGGAGAAAAATGGGCGTCTTGTTAATGATGATCGGAAAAGCAGCAACAAGGAAAAGAAGCAGCAAAAATGTCAGTCCGTTTACATTCATGAATTCACGGTTCGGCGGAAAAGCGTTATATACTTCCATAATCCCGTATGGAAAAATCAATACCCAGATAATCCATACCGCCATTTGCCGGTATTTACCCACACCCATTCTGCTTCCCCCCTTATGTGCGTGAACCAGCCACAGTATTTGTTGACTATTATATAACAATTCCGAATATACATATATACCCATTTCTTATAAAACAAAACTTTTTACCTACATACTTCTACCTATTTTGTAGAAACAGCCTATTTCTCTGCAAAAAATATAATGATCCTGTCGCAACCAGCATAGTATTTTCATCCAACGCCGAAAGCCCGGTTTCCAAGGCTTTTCTCCAATTTTTTTCGACCTTCGGTTTCTTAAAGGTTGAGTAGGCTGCCAAATCCTCGGCTGCTAATGCACGCTCCATGTCGAATTCTGTAAAAATCATGTCGTCGGCAATCTTTTCAAGTTCAGAAACCATAAAGGCATTGTCCTTATCGGCAAGCGTTGCCATCACAATCATCAAGCGCTTTCCAGAAAACCTGCTTCTGAGCGTTTCAGACAGTGCCCGCACCCCTTCCTCATTATGCGAACCATCTACCATGATGAGCGGATTGGTGCTGATGATTTCCATACGCCCTTTCCACACAGCCTGTTTCAAGCTATCCCGCATCCGGGCTTCCTCTATCTTGAATCCAAGTATGGGCTGCAGAAGAATCGCCGCTGTCACAGCCAGTGATGCATTTTCAACCTGATGCTTCCCAAGCATTGCGATAAAAAGATCCTTGTATTTGTTTTCCCGGAACGCAAAATCGAAGTATTCCCCTTTTTCCGTCGGCCTTGTATGGCGCAACTCCATGTCTGTCCCAAGTATATAAAGGCGGTTGTTCTGTTTATCGGCTTTTTCTCTGATGACTTCGAGTGCTTCGGGCTGTTTCGCTCCTGTCACAGTAATCCTGTCCTTCTTGATGATCCCTGCTTTTTCAAAGGCGATTGCTTTGATGTCATCCCCCAAAATATTCGTGTGGTCCAACGAAATGTTCGTTATGACAGAAAGCAAGGGATCGATTACATTCGTTGAATCGAGTCGGCCGCCGAGCCCGGTTTCCATCAGGATGATATCAGGCCTTTTCTCTTGGAAATAGAGCAGTGCGATAATTGTGAGTATCTCGAATTGAGTCGGAAACAGATCCTCGCGCTCAAGCTGCTCCAAAGACGAGACAACTCCGTTAAAAATACGCAAAAAATCTTCTTCCGATATGTATTCCTGATTATATGTAATTCTCTCCATCATCGTTTCGATATGCGGTGATGTAAAGGCAGATACCGTTAACCCGTGTTGCGAAAGGATTCCTTCCAAGAAATGAAGGGTCGATCCTTTCCCGTTTGTTCCCGCAATGTGGACAAATTTCATTTCAGGCAGCCGTATGTCCAAAATGCGCACCAGCTCATGCATTCTTTCCAAGCCGAAATTCATCCCGAACTGTTTCTCCCTTTTTTCTAAATATGCATTCATTTCATCTATATGATTGATCATGATTTATTGCTCCTATCCATATAACCTATAAGGCTTATGATACATCAGCCGCTCCCGATACAGCAAAAGGGCAATCCCAAACATACCAGGATTGCCCTTCCTTGCCGATTACAGCTGTTTCAGTTCCTCAATGCGGTGAAGGACCGCTTCCCTTTTCTCGCTGTAATCTTTTTCTTTCGCGCGTTCTTCCTCGATGACTTTCGCAGGTGCTTTCTTCACAAAGCCTTCATTGCTCAGTTTCTTTTGGACACGCTCTACTTCTTTATTCAATTTATCCAGTTCTTTTTCAAGACGTTTGATCTCTTCCTCGACGTTGATCAGGCCTTGCAATGGAAGCATCACTTCCACGCCGGTAACAACCGCTGTCATCGCTTGGCCCGGCTCTTCGACATCCGTTCCGATCGCCAAATTCTCCGGGTTGCAGAAGCGCTCGATGTAGCCTCTGTTTTCCTGCAATGCGGAAGCGATTGTTTCGTCCTTCGCCTTCAAGACCATGTTTACTTTTTTGCTTAGCGGCGTATTCACTTCAGCACGGATGTTGCGGACTGCACGGATGATTTCAACAAGCAGCTTCATATCCTCTGCAGCTTTCGCATCCGAAAGTTCCGCGTTCACAGTCGGCCATGCCGCTGTCGTGATCGATTCGCCTTGGTGCGGAAGCGATTGCCAGATTTCCTCGGTGATGAATGGCATGAACGGATGAAGCAGTCTCATCGTATTGTCCAGCACGTACGCAAGGATAGAACGGGTTGTTTTCTTCGCAGCTTCGTCATCGCCGTACAATGGCAGTTTCGCCATCTCGATGTACCAGTCGCAGAAATCATCCCAAATGAAGTTGTAAAGGATTCGGCCCACTTCACCGAACTCGTATTTATCTGCCAGCCTTGTAACTGTCTCGATCGTTTCATTCAGGCGTGTCAGGATCCACTTATCCGCCACTGATTTCTTGCCGGACAAGTCGATTTCTTCATATGTCATGCCGTCCATATTCATCAATGCGAATCGGGAGGCATTCCAGATCTTATTGGCGAAATTCCATACTGCCTCAACCTTTTCTGTGCTGTAACGCAAATCCTGGCCAGGAGCGCTTCCTGTAGAAAGGAAGTAACGAAGCGAATCGGCACCGTATTTGTCGATGACTTCCATCGGGTCGACACCGTTTCCAAGCGATTTACTCATCTTGCGCCCTTCGCTGTCGCGTACCAAACCGTGGATCAGAACATCCTTGAATGGACGCTCGCCTGTAAACTCAAGGCCTTGGAAAATCATACGGGAAACCCAGAAGAAAATAATATCATATCCTGTCACCAATGCAGCAGTCGGATAGTAGCGCTTGAAGTCCTCGCTGTCTGTATCCGGCCAGCCCATTGTAGAGAACGGCCATAATGCGGAGCTGAAC
>CAKQBC010000128.1 GCA_934215995.1 uncultured Bacillus sp.
GATGTGGACTGTTCCCCCGGTCTGGTAGCCGCGCAGCCTGCTTAGGTTCAATGTCTCTGCGACTACACCTTCACCCGGGAAAGCAGCATCCCCATGGATCAGAACGGCCAATGACTTCTTGAAATCCTGCTGCGGATAACCTGTTTCCGAACGGTCATCCTGTACGGCGCGTGTATAGCCTTCTACGACTGCCCCGACGAATTCCAGATGGCTCGGATTGTTGGCAAGCGACAATCGGGCTTTCACTACATTGTCATCCTTGATCTGCTTATCTGCACCCAAGTGATATTTAACGTCGCCTGTCCATCCATAATTGATGCCTGTAGAGCCCTCGGATGGAACAAGGTCTTTGTTCGGTGCATGCTGGAATTCAGAGAAGATCATTTCATATGGTTTCCCCAGCACATGGGCAAGTACGTTCAAACGCCCTCTGTGCGCCATTCCGATATTGATGCTCTTTGTTCCTGTCCTGACGAAATCCTTGATTAGTTCATCAAGCAATGGAACAAGCGTGTCCAGCCCTTCAATGGAGAAACGTTTTTGCCCTACGTAGGTTTTATGTAAGAATTTTTCGAAATCCTCAACCTCGGTCAATCGTTTCAAAATGCTTTTTTTCTTCTCTTTTGAAAGTTCAGTAAACATTTCGCCTGATTCGACCATGCTGGTCAGCCAATCGCGTTCTTTCACGTCATGGACATGGTGGAATTCGAATGCAATCGTTTTCGTATAAAGCTCTTTCAAATATTTAATCGCTTCGTAACCGTCTTTTACTGTTTCCGGAGCGTCTTTACATAGCAAAGTGGCCGGAATGGACCGAAGATCTTCTTCCGACAGATTATACTTGCTCAATGCGAGTATATCTTCTTCTTCTCTTTCCTTTTCCAATGGATAAATATCAGCAGAAAGATGCCCGTATGTCCGGATGTATTCAACCAGTTTTACGGCAGACATGATTTTTTCCATCGCCAACTGATTGGATGGGCCCGCAGCGCCTGCTTCTGCAAATTGATACGAAACAGTACCGTTTTGTTCAGGTCCGCCCCACGTGTTAAATAAATCCCTCACATCGTCTTCGACAGATTCTGGATCTTGTACGTACTGCTCATACTTCTCCAATAAATACGCAAAGTTTGGTCCAGTCAAACTCTCCCATGGATTCCCGCCTACTCTCTGGCTGGCCATTTATAAAACCCCCACCTTATGAAGTTATGAAATTGTTATCCCGTATTCCCCGTACCCTTTTCACGTATAAAAAAACTACAAAAAAATTCGACATGATGATAGCTTGAATATCCTGTTATTGCAAACGGTCAGAATCTTTATTTAAAGATAATAAAAATTCATACGGGATATGCAATCTTCAGGAAATTCATCTTTCGTAGCTATCTTACCACGTCCTGTTTTTCAGTTCAAAATATTGACACAACATTTTAAACATTTTTATAAGAGCCATCCTGTTGGATGACCCTTCCACTATTATACACAACTTTCTTGAAATAGCATCAAAACCCTGTAAAAAAATGCGCTTTCTTAAAACTTCATTTGCTCTGTCCATTCACTGATGACATCAAATGTAAATCCCTGCCGTTTTAGGCCTTTTATGATTTGGGGGAGCGCTGTCACCGTATTATCCATCAGGTTAATATCATGCAGCAGAATAATCGCTTTGTTCTTCCCCTCCGCTCCCGACAACACTTTTGTTGTAATTGTATGGACGCTGACACTGGGGCTGACGCCGTCTGTCGAATCAATGTTCCAGTCGAAGTAGCGATATCCCTTTTTTTCGCATTCTTCGATAATTCTCTGCATGATGCTGGGACCTCCGAACTGTTTGCTTGATACATTTTTGGAACCGCCGGGAAACCGGATAATATTCGTCTTTATGGAAAAGCGGTCAAACAGGAATTTCTCCAGTTCCGCTATATTATCGAAAAACGCATCCGGTGAAGTATATATTTTCCGGTAATCATGGCTGTATGTATGTAAAGCAATCGCATGTCCGCGCTTGATCATTTCCCTGTATCCGTCCATAGCCGTTTCACTTTCATCAGCCATTACAAAGAAAGTAGCTTTAATATTGTGTTCATCCAAAATATCCAGGATCGGTATTGTATTTGATGAAGGGCCGTCATCAAACGTCAGGTAAGCAATTTTCTCCCCTTCACTCTGTTCCTGTTCAGGCAGATCCAGGCCCGGAAGATGATTGGCCTCGGCTGCCTCGGCAGGATTGCCGCTGAATGCAGCAAACATGCATAGGCTTATGATCAATGCAAGATAATTCCTGTTCTTTAAGGGCATCGCTAAATGTACCTTCTTTCTCGCTGCCAGTTTTTTATCTTATCATGCGCCATTATTCCGTTTTCATTACAAAAGCAACGGGATTGAGCTAAAGTAAAAATGATTTGAATGATATAATTTGTTCGAGATGTTAAAAAGGAATTGGGGATTAACAAAAAATATTTTTAAAAGATATAACAACCAACCGCAAGGGAGATGGAATAATGTTGTCGCATAGGATTGATGATGAAGTCTCATTAAGAATGCTAAATGAAGGTGATGCTGAAGAATTTTACAATTTGACTATTAGTTCAAAGAAATATTTAAGAGAATGGCTCGGATGGCTCGACAGCATTGAAAGCATAGAAGATACTGCACAGAATATCAGAGCCAGATTAATGGCTTTTGCCGAAAACGGCGGATACCCTAAATCCTTCGCCATTATATATAAAGGGTATATTGCGGGAACAATAGGATTTAATGACTTGAATAAGAGCAATAGAATTGGAAGTCGGTTATTGGCTGGGAGAGCAGTTTCAAGGGAAAGGGATTATGGCAAGAGCTTTCAAGGCTATTGTCGAATATGGATTTAAAGACCTTGGACTTAATCGAATTGAGGTAAGGGCCGCTGCAGAAAACAAAAAGAGCAGAGCACTTCCCGAACGATTTGGCTTTACAGAAGAAGGTAATATAAGACAGGCAGAGTGGCTATATGATCATTATGCAGACCACGTTATTTATGGACTATTAGTCGAAGAATGGAATATATAGATACAACAAAACGCTTGGGAGTTCCCAAGCGTTTTGTTGGTGCTAAAAGTGTCACGTTTAGTGTTGATTCTGATTTTCTCCACGTTACCTGAACTGCTTAGCCACAAGGCATCTCTCTTTTTACCTTTATTGCTTTACCAATTCATTAAGGACATATGTCTCCACCACTTTGGCTACACCGTCATTCATGTTAGTGTCGGTTACGTAATCAGCGATTTCTTTCACGTCATCCGGGGCATTTCCCATAGCGACTCCAAGACCCGCCATTTTGATCATTTCCACGTCATTGTAGCTGTCACCCATGGCAATGACTTCTTCGCGTGTGATCCCGCACTTTTCAATTAAAGTAAGAAGGCTTGAGCCTTTGCTTATCCCGTGTACCATGAATTCAAGGAAGAATGGTTTTGATGGGGTAATGCTGTATTCATTCCCGATTTCTTCATTCAATTTCACATTTAAAGGAGCGATTATTTCCGGGTCGCCCACCATCAATGCCTTCACAACTGGAACGTCCACCGCATCAGTGAAGGAGCCGACAACTCTCGTCGGCAAACCGGTTATTTCTGATTCAACCTTTGTATAATGGTGGTTGTCTTCCGTGATGATTTCATCCCCGATATACGTGTGGATGGAAACATCTTCCCGTTTGCTGATTTCATATAAACGATGCGCTTCCGCTGCTGTCAGGCTGCTGTTGAAAAGTTCCTCTTCCGTCCGGCAATCGATTATTTTCCCTCCATTAAAAGAAAGGATATAGCTTCCGAATTTCTCAAGGCTGAGTTCTTCAGCCACTTTCCGCATGCCGAATGTCGGGCGGCCTGAAGCAAGGACGACTTTCACGCCTTGTTTCTGCGCTTCCATTAAGGCGTTTTTAGTCCTGTCTGAAATCGTGTGGTCATCGCGGAGCAATGTATCATCAAGATCGAGTACAATCATTTTATATTTCATAGCGTTTTCCCTCTCATTGCTTAAAATATGTCTTTGTTGCATAACTATATTACTATAAAACATTCCGAAGTTGTGATTTTTTTCACATATAGTTTTAATGAAAAATGCAATAGTTGGCCCAGCGACTTGTCCAAACAGCAAAACAATAAATCTACTATCCCAAAACGGTATAAAGATTCCGCTTGCCGGCACCGGACGGCTATGGATTATAAAAACCCGGCTTTCGCCGGGCTGTCCTTATAACACATTAAAATACCTTGCATCCGGATGGGCAAACACGATCGCAGAAACAGATGCCTCCGGTTCCATCATATAGCCTTCTGTCAGCTGGATCCCGATATCTTCGGGTTTCAGCAGCCTGAACAGCTTTTCCTGGTCTTCAAGGTTCGGGCAGGCCGGGTATCCGAATGAAAACCGCTGGCCGGTATATTTGGCGGCAAAGCGCTCCTGCATCGTCATATCGACCGGATCGCCGATTTGCCATTTATCCCTCATCACCTGATGGATCCTTTCAGCGAAGCCTTCAGCCGTTTCCAATGCGAGCGATTGGATTGCATGGCTTTTCAGGAACTGGGCTTCCTGCTTCCACTGTTCGCTTTTCTCCTTGATTCCTTTGCCGGCCGTTACCACAAAGAACCCGACATAATCCATTTCGCCTGAGCTTTTCGGCTTCAGGTAATCGGCAAGACACAGGAACGGCGCCTTCTCCTGTCTCGGAAATTCGAACGTTTCCAATACTTCCGTTTCGTTTTCCGGATTATAGACAATCACTTGATTGCCATCGCCTTGGGCCGGGAAAAATCGATACACACCGTTGATTCTGTATCTCTCTTCCTGAAGCTCGCTATACAGGTCATCAACGAGCTGATTCAGCTCTACCGCTCTATCATCCCCTTGTTCGAGCAATGTCTTGACCTTGCCCTTCAGGCCCAGATGGTGGCCGATCAGCATCTGACGGTTCACATACGGCATAACTGTCCGTAATGGATAATCGGTAAGCTTATGCCGTTTCAAGTCTTCCGGCTTCTTGACTTCCGCTTCCCTGACCGTCTTTTCCGGTTTCGGAAGGACAGCTGTGACCGTTTGCGCCTCTCTTCTCAATGCAGCAGATTTAAGCCGTTTCTCTGTCAACTCCGCTATGAATTCATCTTTTTTGCCGCTGTCATGCATTGTGTTCGCAAGTGACAAGCCATCCATCGCATCTTTCGCATATAATACAGCCCCTTTGTATTCCGGGGCAATCTTCGTATCAGTGAATTTTCGGGATAATGCAGCCCCTCCCACCATGATCGGCACCTGTATATCGCTTTCCTTCAGATCCTGCGCCGTCAGTACCATCTGTTGCGCCGATTTCACAAGCAGCCCGGATAGGCCGATCATCGAAGGCTTATGTTTTCGCACGGCTTCGATCAGCTGCTGGGAATTAACTTTTATCCCGAGGTCCACAATGTCAAAACCGTTATTCGACAAGATGATTTCGACCAGGTTCTTCCCGATATCATGGACGTCTCCTTTTACAGTGGCCAGGATGATTTTCCCTTTGGAATGCGACTCGTCTTCATTCTTTTCCATATACTGCTCAAGATGGGAAACAGCCGCTTTCATCGATTCGGCACTTTGAAGCACTTCTGCGACAATCAGCTGATTGTCATTGAAAAGGACGCCCACTTTAGCCATCCCTGCCATCAACGGGCCATTAATTATATCAAGCGGCGCCTGCCCTTTGGACATGGCTTCATTCAGGTCATCGATTAGCCCTTCTTTTGTTCCTTCAATTATATATTGGGCCAGCCTTTCTTCGAGGGGGAGCTTTTTCGTGTCCACCGCTTTTTCCACTTTTTTATCGCGGAAATAGGAAATGAATTGCTGCAAAGTTTCTTCGCTTGTCTCAAAAAGGAGCTGCTCCGAAAGACGGATTTCCTCTTCCGGGATACTAGCATAGCGTTCCAGCTTCTCTGTATTCACAATTGCATAATCCAATCCTGCTTTCGTACAGTGGTACAGAAATACCGCATTCAATATTTCCCTTCCGCGGGGAGGAAGCCCGAACGATACATTCGAGATTCCGAGTATGGTAAGGCATTCCGGGAATCTTTCCTTAATCGCCCTTATTCCTTCAACCGTCTCCGAAGCAGCGCCGATATATTGTTCATCCCCTGTTCCGACAGGGAAAACGAGCGGATCAAAAATGAGATCATTTGGATTGATTTTATACGTATCCACCAAAAGGCTGTAAGAACGGGCGGCAATCCTCAGTTTATCTTCAGCCTTGACGGCCATCCCCAATTCATCGATTGTACCGACAACAAGGGCGCCCCCGTATTGATGAATCAGGGCCGAAACGCTTTGGAATTTGCCTTCTCCGTCCTCAAGATTGACAGAATTGATGATTGATTTGCCTTGGGAAGCTTTTAAGGCTACTTCAATCACCTTGTCATCCGTGGAATCGATGACGAGAGGCACTTTTACTTTTTTGACAGCTTCCTTGACGAATTCCTTCATATTATTCCATTCATCATCATCAGGGTCCGCAAGGCAAATATCGATCACATGGGCGCCTTTTTTCACCTGGTTCCTGGCGATTTCAGCAGCCTGTTCGAATTTCTTTTCACGAATAAGCTCTTTGAACTTCCGGGAACCAATCACATTTGTCCTTTCACCGACAAATAATGGCCGCATGCTGTCATCATATAACAGAGCATCTATCCCGGAGACGGCATGGTTGTGCGTCTTTACCGGTATTTCCCTTGGTTTCAACCCGGCAACTGCTTCAGCAAGTGAAGCAACATGGGCAGGCGTTGTTCCGCAGCAGCCGCCGACAATATT
>CAKQBC010000129.1 GCA_934215995.1 uncultured Bacillus sp.
AGCAGCCACGTCCTGTGGCTAACGCAGAAGCCAGCACATCCTGTGCAAGTCTGTGAGAGTAGGACGTTGCCAGGCAACACAAGAGATCAGCAGAGATGCTGGTCTTTTTTGTGTTCAAGAATTTTGAATGGGCCTTTTCCATTTTGGAGAATAAGTTTATTTATTAGGATTGGCTGGGATTTTAACTAACAAATAATCACTGGTCCACTGTTGGGTAGATACAATCAACTGATCACCGCTTTTTTCAAAGAAGAGCCCGCTCCCCTCTTTTTGAATGAAAGTCCAGCCTTGCTGGCTGGCCATTTCCCTGATCAATTCATCAGTTTTGGATATATTCTGTTTGCTTACTATATACCATTCATATCCGTTTTCTTCCGATAATTTAACGAGTCGGTTATCGCTGTTGTTTCCTTTTTCGAAAGCTTCTTTTTTGCTTATGTTTTCTATTGGGAGAGAAGGATAGTAAAACTTATTAATGAATAAGTATACCCCAACAAAAACAATCAGCAGTCCCAATGCCGCTAATAGCTTCCTCATAAGCCTTCCTCCTACCTTTTCAAGATACTTCTGACTAGAATGTTCTGCATATGTTCCTGAAATACCTTCTCATAGTCAAAGTCAGTTTTAAAAGTTTCCTTTTAAAAGCCATAATATCTGTCCGGTAATGGCGCATATTTATGCCTGCAAAAATGTTTTGATGAAAACCCATTAATGGTAAAGTTAGGTTATAGACGGAGAGATCTTTCTCCTGTTTCTGAAAGTGTATGGCCCAGGCAAATTATCGTACTATGGAGCATCCTTTCGGAAGGGCAGATCGCCTGTCTTGAGGAGGAGATATTATGAATGATAATAAACGAACTGCACTTGTTGTGGGAGCAACCGGCTTAGTCGGAAAGGAGCTGGTCGGGATATTGCTGCAATCGGGGACGTACAGGCAAGTGAAGGTGCTTGTGCGCAATCCGACCGGCATCCAGCATGAAAAGCTTGTTGAAAGAAAAATAGATTTTGAACGTCTGATGGAATATGAAGTTGAATTTGGTGCGGATGATGTGTTCTGCTGCTTAGGCACGACAATCAAAAAGGCGGGATCGCAGGAAGCTTTTAAGAAAGTTGATTATGATTATTCGCTTGCCTGTGCGAAAATGGCGAAGAAGTCCAAGCAATTCCTTATCATATCGGCCATCGGGGCGGATAGCAAAGCCAAGGCTTTTTATTCAAGGGTCAAAGGGGATTTGGAAAAGGCTTTGCTTTCTATGGGATTGCCTGCCCTTCACATATTCCGCCCATCCCTGCTGCTCGGAGAGAGGCATGAATTCCGGTTCGGTGAAAACATGGCTGCCATCCTTAGCCCATTGTTTTCCCCTTTGCTGAAAGGAAAGCTGAAAAAGTTCAGGCCTGTACAGGCAAAAGATTTAGCCCAGGCTATGTATGTCTGTGCAAAAGAAGAGCGGAAAGGCCATCATATTTATGAAGGAAACCAAATTTTTGAGATGGCCGGTAAATAAAGATAAGCAAAAGACCAGTTGAATGCAACTGGTCTTTTACGTGTGCGGGACAGGCATAAAAACTCCGACAGGGTACTGTTTATTTAACCATATTAATGGACCGGACAGTGTCCGGACACAAAATAGAAAGGAGGAGCGGCTGAGGAAAGCTGTTCCGCTTTTTATATACTTTGGTTGATTTTTTAAGAAAGGAAGCAAAGTATATGTCCGGATTTTCTTTAAAACTGTCCGGTACAGAACTTGCAAAATAATCAATAGCAGAGGAAATCATTTTACGAAAAGGAATGAAGCGATATGGAATTAAATGAAAGCATAATCGGTCTTAAGGGAAATGAGTTCGTTTTCACGGTTGAAAAAAGGCATGTACGTCAATTTGCGCAAGCACTGGGTGACACTAATCCGCTGTATCTGGATGATGAGTATGCCAAGGACGGCCGGCATGGCGGCCTGATTGCCCCATTGACCTTTCCGATTGCAATCGGTGCTGATGGAGAAGGCAGTATCGCATTGGAACTTGACCACCGGAGGATGCTTCACGGGGAGCAGGAATTCGTTTATATTCGGCCGATCAGGGTCGGGGATGTTCTCCATTGCCAGTCTAAGGTGACAGAATTATATGAACGCAACGGAAAAAGCGGGAAGATGCAGTTTCTGAGCATTATGACTGAAATGAATGATCCTTCGGGGGAGAAAGTGGCAGAAAGCATAATGAATATCATATACCGGGCATTACCTGAAGCTAAATGACAGGAGGAGATTTCTTTGTTCATGAATTTTGCAGATATAGAGGAAGGCCAAGTACTTGAAGAATTGAAGAAACCGGCAATCACAAAGGTGCAGCTTGTGAAATACGCCGGAGCTTCCGGGGATTTCAATCCATTGCATACGGATGATGAATTCGCTCGCAGCATTGGGATGAAAGGGGTCTTGGCACATGGAATGCTGATTATGGGATTCTTGGGTGAATACGTGGCGAAACTGGCCGGCGATGATGCCGAGGTGCGAAGATTCCGAATGAGGTTCGGCGCCATGACATATCCGGGTGATGAAATTGTATGCGGCTCCACGGTCAAGAAAATTTATGAAGATGAGGGCAGCCGGTATATAGAGCTTGATCTTCATGCAAAAAAATCAGGAGAAACAGATATCGTCGGTTCAGGCTCGGCAGTCTTACAGGTTATCAAAAAGTAGAGAATGGGGGAATCGGATCATGGAGCATTTACGGAACAAATATGCAATAGTCGGGGTAGGGGAAAGTGAACGTTCAAAGAATTCGGGAACGACGCCCCTCCATCTTGGGCTGGCCGCGGCAAGGGCCGCTATCAAGGATGCCGGCATCAGCGCCAGCATGATTGACGGTTTTATGAGTTATTCGGAGCATGATTCCTGCACATCACATCAATTGGCTACCTATTTGGGTGTACGGCCAAAGTATGTCAAGGATATTATGGGAGGCGGCAGCAGCACAGAATTGCTGATCGCCGATGCAATCGGCCTGATTGAAACCGGGCAGGTCAATACGGTTTTGATTTTCCGCGCAATGAATGGGAGGTCTGGTGTACGGATGGGAGGGGGAGGATGGAGCACCGACTTGCTGCAGAATGCCATTGATGGCGGCAGTTTTATTATTCCTTATGGCGCAGCTGCCCCTGCCCAATGGTTTGGTTTATTCGCCACACGGCATATGCATGAAACAGGCCTTACCAAAGAACATTTGGGACATGTGTGCACAAGTTTCTATGAACACGCACAGCGGAATCCTAAAGCATTTTTTTATGGGAAACCGTTATCGATGGAGGAATATATGGCCACTCCAGATCTGAGTTCCCCATTCAATAAGCATGATTGCTGCCTGGAGTCGGACGAAGCCAATGCGATCATTGTCACTTCCGCGGAAAATGCAAAAAATTGTACCTCAAGGCCGGTTTATATAATGGGGATTGCGGCAAGGCAGTGCGCTCCGCATGCCCATTACTGGTCTAACCTTTCCGAGGTCGCAGCCGATTATGTGGCGCCCGCCCTTTACAAGATGGCCGGGGTTACACCTGCCGATATCCAAGTGGCATCGGTTTATGATTGCTTCAGTTGGGTCGTTTTAAGGCAGCTTGAGGCATACGGGCTCGCGCCGCGAGGCAAAGTTGGGGATTTCGTGGCGGAAGGCAATCTGCGCATGGAAGGCAAATTGCCGACCAATACTGCCGGGGGGATGCTTTCTGAAGGATACACGCATGGCATGAACAATGTCCTGGAAATTGTCCGGCAAATCCGCCATGACTATGCAGGCACCGAACGGCAGGTTGAAAACTGTGAAGTAGGAATCTGTACGGGATGGCTCGGACCGGATGCTGCCGGAGCCATGATCATACGAAACTAAGGGGGAGTTGATGTTATGAGTACGAGCTATCAAAAGCCGATACCGTTAAAAAACCAGGATAACCATCCATATTGGGATGCAGCAGACCGACATAGGCTTTCCTTGCAGAAGTGCAATGCCTGCGGGCAATTTGCCCATCCGCCTGGACCGGCCTGTTCGAAATGCGGGAGTACGGACCTTATCTGGATTGATCTAGGGTCGGACATAAAAGGTTCGGTCCATTCCTATATCATTTCCTATCGTCCCTATTTGCCAGGTTTTCACGAACAGCTTCCGTATGTAGTGGCGGTTGTGGCATTGGATGATGTGCCCGAAGTAACAATCATTGGAAATATTCTTGATTGCCCGGCTGAAGAAGTGAACATTGGCATGCCGGTGCGGATGAAATGGGTGGATATATCGGAAGAGCGGGCTATTCCCCAATGGGCCCGGCTTTGACCGCAGTGAAAGGAGAGGGTGGAAATGGATTTCACATTCGGTGAAAAAGAAGAGCTTTTCCGTCAGGAACTTAGGGAATGGCTGGCAGCCAATGTGCCTGATATGCCGGAGGGAATGGAGAAGGATTCGCCGGCATATGAAACATATTTAAGGGATTGGCAGAAGAAAATGCATGAGGGAAGATGGGCTGCCATCGCATGGCCGGAGCAGTATGGGGGCCGCAATGCTTCATTGATGGAGGAAATCATCTATCAGCAGGAAATGGTCAGGGCAGAAGCGCCGCCGCTCATTAATTATGTCGGCATCCATATGGTCGGGCCGACACTTATGGACATTGGGACTGAGGAACAGAAAAGCCGCTATATCGAAAAAATCCTGAATGGCGATGAAGTTTGGTGCCAAGGATATTCAGAACCGAACGCAGGATCGGATCTCTCTGCCATCCAAACCAGTGCGATAAGGGCAGAGGATGGGCGTTGGCTGATCAATGGGCAAAAAGTATGGACCAGTTTCGGGCACTTTGCAGATAAATGCTTTTTGCTAGCAAGGACATCTGTACATCCGGCTAAAAGACAAAAAGGCATCACTGTCTTTCTCCTTGATATGGATCAGGAAGGGGTCGAAGTCAGGCCCATCATTTCAATGGACGGGCAAAGGGATTTCAATGAAGTGTATCTGACTGATGCGGTTGCCTATGATGCAGACATTGTTGGGGAAGTCGATGAGGGCTGGAGGGTGATGATCGCCTTGCTTTCGCATGAAAGGACAGGAATCGGAGGCCAGCTGTTCGCACTGGAAAAGCAGTTTGACAACCTCATCGAGATGACGAAAAACGTGAAAAAGAACGGCTTGTCATTAAGCAAGGACCCTTTTGTAAGGCAAAGGATGGCGGAGTTGTACTCGCGTTTGAAAGGCTCGTTGTTCAACTATTACCACCATCTGACGAAGACTTTAAAAACAGGGTATCCGGGGCCTGAAGGTTCCATGGATAAATTGATTGTAAGTGAGCTGAATAAGGAAGTGTACAGCTTTGCCTTGTCATTGCAGGGGCATGCCGGCATCTTGGCCGGGGATGATGCAGTTGTGGACCAAAAATGGCAGGAAGGCTTTCTTTATTCTTTCGGGATGACCATCGGCGGAGGAACGAGCGAAATTCAAAGAAATACAATCGGGGAACGGATATTGGGTTTGCCGAAAGATTCCGGGAGATAAGCGAAAGGGGGATGGAACAATGGACTTTGAGTTGACATCTGAACAAGAATTATTCCGGGGATATGTCAGAAAATATTTCGATGCAAATGGGCAAACAAGAGTTGCCAGACAGTTCAGTGAAGCAAATGCGGATGGCTTGAAACTGGTCTTCTCGGGCTTAGCGGATCTTGGTGCAACAGGAATCACAATCCCTGAGGAATATGGAGGGCTTGGGCTTGGACCGCTTGATCTTGTACCGGTATTAGAAGAGATGGGAAGGGTGCTGATGCCGGGCACCTATCTCGAAACAATGGCGTTGGCTGTACCTCTGTTGGAATTGGGCGGGTCCCCTTATCTGAAAGAAAAATACTTGCCTGAAATAGCCGCAGGTGACAGGCATATTGCGCTTGCCTGGTTTGAGCCGGAAAACGGCTACAGTACTGCCGGTACGGTTCTCGAAAAGAAAGGGGGACGGTACGTACTGAATGGAAGGAAGACAATGGTGCCGATTAATGGGCTGGCAAATGCATTTTTGGTATGCGCCTCATACGGTAATGGCACAGCTTTGCTGCTTGTTGATGCCGATATGGCACAGGACATACGATTATTGAAAAGCATGGATCAGACGCACCAGCTTGCAGAGATTACTTTTTCCGATACGGAGGTGCCGGAGGAGCAGTTAATAGGAGAACCGGGCAATGCTGCGTTGCTGCTGGAAAAAGGGTTGCTTCATGCGAATGCGGCGTTATGCAGCCTTATGGTCGGGGCTATGGACCGAATCGTTGAAATGACTGCCGACTATGCAAAAATCCGTACGCAGTTCGGCCAGCCGATTGGCCGCTACCAGGCGATCAAACATCGGATTGTGGACCGGAAAGTGGATCTCGAAACAGCCCGGTCCCTTAGCTATTATGCGAATTGGGCTTTGGATAGCCAATCGGCAGATTCCGAGTCTGCCGTCTATAGTGCCAGAGCGTTTATCTCGGAAGCATTTATCAAGTCGGCGGCCGACAGCATCCAGATTCACGGCGGCATAGGGTTTACCGAAGAACTTGATTGCCATCTGTTTGTAAAGAGGTCGCGCTATTATGAAAATTATCTTGGGAGCATCCGGCAGTTTCGGGAGAAGGCCGCAACGGCATTGGGATGGTGATTTCCCATTATTGACAGAGCACTGCATAGCCGTCGGCTTATTTTTTCACCGGGTTAAAAGCGACAGCCTTGTTTTCCTCCATATACACTGAAAAAGTTTGAATGTATACTAAAAGTAAAATTTGT
>CAKQBC010000130.1 GCA_934215995.1 uncultured Bacillus sp.
AGGTGCACCCTTTTGTAAAAACGGCTATTGTCCCGGCAATTCCGGAGGCCGAATTTATGGGCAAACAAGCCTGAAAGAAGCATTCATGCACTCCTATAATACGTCTGCTGTATGGTTGCTGGATCGAAACGGCATAGAGGAAAGCTTCGCATACTTAAAATTATTCGATTTCCAAAGAGTGACTAAGGATGATTATCGCCTCCCATCTGCACTCGGAGGCTTTGCCTATGGCATGAGCCCGCTCGAACTGACAGGGGCCTACACTTCCTTTTATGATGGGACATATACAGAGCCCCGCTCGATTCGACAGGTCACTGATGCGAAAGGGAATATCATCTACGAGTGGGACAAGCCGACTGTCCAGGTGTGGCAGCCGGAAACAGCCGAAAAAATGAAGGTTCTGCTGAATTCCGTTATTGAAGGGGGAACCGGCAGGAAAGCCAAATTCCATTCAAACGATTACTTGGGAGGAAAAACCGGTACCACCAACCAATCCCATGATCTCTGGTTCATCGGGCTGAACGATCAATATACCGCAGGAGTATGGGTAGGAAAAGATGTGCCCGCAAGCCTTGAATATCTCCGTTCCCCGCAAATAGACATCTGGAAGATAATCATGCAGCATATCGAAAATGAAAGGCACCCTGCCAGTTAAATTCCCGCAGGGTGCCTTTTTCAGCCAAAAAGCGACATTCATGTCGATAGAAAACTTTTCAAAGTTTCGTATTTTCTGCCAACAAATGATAAAATATACATTATAAGGAAATTCATTTTAAGGAGCGATCCAGTTGAATAGTGCCCTTCTAGCCGAAAGTTATACAGATTTCCTATTCACCAAGCCCCCTTTAACTTTTAGCCCAAACCATAAAGAACATAACTCCATCAGCTTCCTCAAACATAAATACCCTAATAATTACCCGATGCAGAAAAAGACAATACTTTCAATGACCGACGACTCTCTCGAAGGCATAAACATATCAGTCCTGCTAGAGTTTTACCGGGCGGAAGGCGATTTGGAGGAACTGGCAAAAACCACCTCCCTCCTTTTGGAATCGGGAGATCAGGCCGACAGAACATGGGGTGAGCTCTATAACCTTCTCCTCGGATTCTATAATTACGAAATCTCTCCTTCGCAGGTGATAGACCGAGTCATGAGAATACAGACATTTTCAGATGAAATGAATATATTTGCATTAATTGTCCATCTGTTTGCGCTCATGAGGGACAATATGCTGGGCCCGGTAGAGAAAATAAGCAAGCATGTCCTGCTTCTCATAGAAGAGATGGACAATGATTATCTGCGAAATTCGTACAAGCTACAGCTTTTTCAGTTCCATTCATCCACACGGCTGCTGTTGAACAGAATCAAGGAATGCAGGGCTTTATGCCTGGAGATCATCGACTTGGGCCTTTATTCGCTTTATCCATTCTGCTACTGCAACTTCTATCACGTAATGGCGCAAAGCTATCAGTTCACAGACTATGATGAAGCCATCTTTTGGCTTGATAAGGCACAGAACGGATTGATGTCCCTGACGACCGGCTGGGCAGAGCCGCGCAGCCAGAATATAAGGAATACACGTTACTTTATAGACAACTATTGGAGAAAAAACCTGTGCTGCATTCCGGAAGACCCATCGGAAGCCGCCCATTACCATATCGTTAAAGAAGAAATCAGCGAAGCAATCGCTATCATGGATGAACTCTATCAAAGGAATGGCTACTTCACCCCTTTTCAGGAATTCTATTACGCCATCGCCACAAAAGACTTGAAACGCATGAAGCTGGCCAAAGAGAAATTTGCCTGGAATTCCAACCACTTATTTTTTCACCTGTTCAGCAAGGAAACACTTAAAATATATAATTTCGCAGAGGAGAAGTGAAAAAGATGAAGAAAAACCTTTTGATCTTATTATTAGCCAGTATGTTCCTTGCGGTTTCCGGCAGTGCCGGCGGGATGGCAGAGGCAAGCTATGCAGCTCCGGCCATCCCGCCGGCATATGATCCCGGTGAACCTTTTTGAGCCCTCAAATAAAAAAAGAGCATCCTGTCTTCTATAAAGACCCGGATGCCTCCAAGCTGCCAAAGCCAGCTCTTTACGGACTGTTCCATGCTACCTGGAACAGTCCTTTTTTCATGAATCAAATCGGCAGGCTCGCCAGCAGGCTATTATATAGCTTTAGAATCGCGTATGCGACAGCAGCCAGTATGCATCCCCATGTGAGCAAATGAAAGAATACAAACCCGACGAGTCCGGCGGACGTGAAATAAGGACCTGCCTTATAGATGAAGTACATAAAGGCGACCATTGTTGTCACAAAGAAGACTAAGGATATCAATACGAACGACATCGCACAAAGGAGGGATATCCCCCCTCCTATGAAGTAAATCACAGATCCGAGCCTTGCCGATTTTTGAATATCTCCCTCCCGGTCTTCCGAAAAGAACAAAAGCGATATGTCCACAAATGTATCCGACAGCAGTTTTAACGCCGCAAACATCATGAAAAATAACAAAAAGATGATAAAAAGCAGTATCAGCTTTATCTCAATCGGTGAAAAGAATTCCAGCAGCCCGGCATACAAACCTATCTCCCCGAGCAGTTCCACTGTCTTTCCAACCGTGAAGATGGAAAAGGATAAGCTGAACATGATAATGGCTATTAACGGAAAATACCCTGTAAAGTATCTGTTTTTCAAAAAGGTTCCCTCTTTTTATTGTTTCTTGTTACTGCCCGCCTACCCATTATGCATAATTTTCCAGAAAACAACAATAACAATTAACAAATTTTCCTTTTTAGGGTAAGACACCCTCTCCAGTCCGACGATTGTCCAAAAGCACCCTTTTTTGATGCCGGCTCCCCATAAATGGAATGGCTTCAAAAAAAAAAAAGAGCTCTTTTGCGAAAGCGGTTTCAATATGGTTTTTCTCAGTTTATTTCATCTTGATTCCGCAATTATTTTTGCTCCTGATTACATGTTTCTACCTATTTAACATCATCCTAAGAGGAGAGAAGGAGTAAACCCTTTTGCATACATTATCTACTATATTTACTGTATAATTGGTTAGAGTTAGCATATGTAAGGCTTACCATTTACAAAGGAATCGGAAACTGTTATTTTAGCTTTTGATTGGCCTGTCGCAGCAGGGCTATCCATTTGCAACATAAAATGCAAAGCGCTATTTTTTTATCACTAGGGGGGATTATATGTCTTTGATGCATTGGGTGATCCTATCGCCATTTCTATTGGCTATTTTGATACCCATTATGTATAAAACATTCAAAAAGCTGCATACAGGATGGTTTGTCCTGCCTTTGCCGCTTTTGTTATTCATCTACTTTATTCGGAAAATTGCTGTAATACAGGACGGTTCCCGAATAGAAGAAACAGTCCGCTGGATTCCCACGTTAGGGATTGATTTTACGGTGATCCTGGATGGCCTGTCCTTATTGTTCGCCCTGTTGATTACCGGAATCGGAACGCTTGTCGTTCTCTATTCGATCTTCTACTTATCGAAAGAAAAAGAAAGTCTACATAATTTCTATGTTTATCTGCTCCTGTTCATGGGTGCCATGCTCGGGGTTGTGCTTTCCGATAACCTGATTGTCCTTTATATGTTTTGGGAATTCACAAGTCTTTCATCATTCCTTCTGATCGGTTACTGGTATCAGCGTGAGCGTTCAAGATACGGTGCCCAAAAATCCATGCTTATCACAGTGTTCGGCGGTTTGAGCATGCTTGGGGGGATTGTCCTTCTGTATGCCATGGGGGGCACCTTCAGCATCCGGGAACTAATGGCGCAAGCCGGAATGCTTGCAGACCATCCATTATTTATCGCTTCCATGCTGTTAATATTGCTCGGTGCCTTTACCAAATCGGCACAGTTTCCGTTCCATATCTGGCTGCCTGATGCAATGGAAGCACCGACACCTGTCAGCGCTTACCTACACTCGGCCACAATGGTGAAAGCCGGCATTTATCTCGTTGCCCGTTTAAGCTTTCTTTACGCCGGATCTGGCGTCTGGCTGTGGCTTGTCGCCGGAATCGGCCTCCTAACGCTCGTTTGGGGTTCATTCTCCGCCATCAGGCAAACGGACCTGAAAGGCATATTGGCGTACTCCACAATAAGCCAGCTTGGCCTTATAATGTCGCTCCTTGGCGTCGGAGCTGCGGCGCTTCACTATACAGAACTTGATGATAATATTTACATCATTGCCACAGTGGCAGCTGTATTCCATTTGATTAACCACGCCACTTTCAAAGGCAGCCTGTTCATGGTTGTCGGAATCGTCGACCACGAAACCGGAACACGGGATATACGCAAACTCGGCGGGCTAATGTCCATCATGCCTGTCACTTTCACAATCGCTGTCATCGGCACTCTATCGATGGCGGGGCTTCCTCCATTCAACGGTTTCCTCAGCAAGGAAATGTTCTTTGAAGGAATGCTGGCAGTGCTCTCCCTTGATATCTTCAGCCTTGATGCCTGGGGTGTACTGTTCCCTGTGATTGCATGGGTTGCGAGCGTATTTACGTTCACGTACAGCATGATTATCCTGTTCAAGACATTCACCGGGACATATAAACCCGAGAAACTGGAGAAGAAGCCGCATGAAGCGCCAATCGGCATGCTTATTCCGCCGGTTATCCTGGCAGCTCTGGTCATACTCTTCGGCTTTTTCCCGAACCTTTTGTCCGATACATTGATCAAGCCTGCCGTATCAGCTGTACTGCAAGGTGCAATGCCTGCCGATTATGTAATCGACATACACATGTGGCACGGCGTGAAGCCGGCCCTATTAATGACAATCGGTGTAGTATTGATCGGGGTTTTATTGTATAAAACATGGCCTAAATGGAAAGGCGTTTACGCACCATTTCAAGAAAACCTTTCATTCAATGCCCTGTATGACAATAGCCTTGCCTTGATGGAAAAAGCATCCTCCTCCCTGGCAAAACTGGTCATGACCGGGTTTATCCGAAACTACCTGATATACTTCTTCCTATTCTTTATCGGGGCACTTGGATTTACTCTTTATTGGAAGGATGCGCTTGTTTTAAATGTAAGCAATGTCGCGCCAATACGTGTTTACGAGTTGATTTTGGCATGTATCATCGCTATTGGGGCCATCGCGATCCTATTCGTTAAGTCCCGATTGACTTCCATCATTGTTCTCGGTTCAGTCGGTTATACGGTTTCCCTGTTCTTCGTTCTGTTCCGGGCGCCGGATCTGGCTTTGACGCAGCTTGTTGTCGAAACTGTATCTACAGCCTTGTTCCTGCTTTGCTTCTACCATCTGCCGAAGCAATTCAGAAAAGAAGAAAGGATCCGTTTCAAACTGACGAACTTCCTTATTTCGGTCGGTGTCGGCTTAACCGTCACGCTGATTGCATTATCCGCACACAGCACGAAGCTGTTCGATACCATTTCGGATTACTATGTGGATACAGCGTATTCGGAAGCTGGCGGGAAAAACTTGGTCAACGTAATCCTTGTCGATTACAGGGGCCTTGATACTATGTTTGAAATCACCGTGCTCGCAATTGCCGCTATCGGCATTTACGGCATGATTAAACTTCGTCTGACCAAGCAAGGAGGGGGAAATACAAATGAAAACAAATGATATCATTTTACAGACAGCTACCAGAGTGACTGTGTTCATCATTTTTCTCTTCTCCATCCGCTTATTCTTTTCAGGCCATTATTACGCCGGTGGAGGATTCGTTGCAGGGCTGATGACCTCTGCGGCCATTGTATTGTGCCTGATCGCCTTCGGACTCGAAACAGTCCGTAATGTCTTTCCGATCAATTATCGTATATTGATCGGCATCGGTTTGCTGTTTGCTGTCGGTACCGGGGTTCTGGGCCTGTTTAATCAGGAACCTTTTTTGACCCATTATTTCGATGATTTTAACCTGCCGCTATTGGGGGAAACTTCCCTGCATACGGCAACCCTGTTTGACCTGGGGGTATATTTCGTTGTCGTTGGAGTTACCATGACAATCATTCAAAGCATAGGGGAGAGTGAATAAATGGAGATTTTAATGGCAATCGTAATCGGCATCCTTTTCACTTGTGCTACATATCTGATGCTTTCCAAAAGCATGTTGCGCATCATTATCGGAACAAGCCTGCTCAGCCACGGGGCGCATTTGTTGATTTTGACAATGGGCGGTTTGAAGCGCGGGACTGTTCCTTTGCTTGGCGAACAAGCAGAATCATATGTGGATCCTTTGCCGCAGGCACTGATTCTGACTGCAATCGTGATAAGCTTCGGAGTCACATCCTATTTCCTGGTTTTGGCCTATAGGACATACCAGGAACTTGGGACAGACAATATGGATTTACTGAGAGGAAACGAATCGAATGAATAGCCAAAACATCGTTTTTTTCCCTGTCCTCCTGCCCCTTTTGACAGGGATCATCTTACTGTTTTTCAAAAATGTCACCATTCAAAGAGTGATTTCCGTTCTCTCGTTTGCATTGGGAATCGCGATTTCTGTATACCTGCTGTTCGCTGTCCATGACTCAGGCCAGCTTACAGTAGACATGAGCAGCTGGAGTGCCCCATTCGGGATCACGATTACAGCTGATATGCTTTCTGCATTGCTCGTGCTGACTACTAATATCATAGGATTCTGTGTGGTCATCTATTCATTCAGATCAATAGGGATCGAGCGGGAATCCTTCGCCTATTATTCTGTCGTTCATCTGCTGATAGTCGGGGTGAACGGTGCATTCCT
>CAKQBC010000131.1 GCA_934215995.1 uncultured Bacillus sp.
TCGATGCTTTGGTTGTAATCGGTGGAGACGGTTCTTATATGGGTGCAAAAGCACTTACTGAGCATGGTTTCCCTTGTGTTGGTGTACCGGGAACAATCGACAATGACATCCCAGGAACTGAATTCACAATCGGCTTTGACACTGCATTGAACACTGTAATTGATGCAATCGATAAAATCCGTGATACTGCGACTTCACATGAGAGAGCGTATGTAGTGGAAGTAATGGGAAGAAACGCAGGTGACATCGCTCTTTGGGCAGGTCTTGCAGGAGGGGCGGAGTCCATTCTTATTCCTGAAGAACATTATGATATCCATGACATCGTATCTAAACTGAAACGCGGACACGAGCGCGGTAAAAAACACAGCATCATCATTGTGGCTGAAGGAATCGGCAGCGCTGTTGACATCGGTAAACAAATTGAAGAAATGACTTCTTTCGATACACGTGTAACAGTTCTTGGACATACACAACGAGGTGGTTCTCCAACAGCAGTAGACCGTGTACTTGCAAGCAGACTGGGTGCAAAAGCTGTTGAACTTCTGCTTGAAGGCAAAGGCGGAAGAGCAGTAGGTATTGAAAGCAACAAACTGGTTGATTACGATATTATCGAGGCTTTAAAGAAACCTCATGTAATCGATATGGGAATGTACCAACTTTCTCAAGAATTATCCATTTAATAGCAGCCAGAGTGGATGAAGCCGGTATGGCCGGTGAAAATCAGAAAAAAATTCAAAGGAGGCTTTTTAGCCACATGCGTAAAACAAAAATTGTATGTACTATCGGTCCTGCAAGTGAATCTTTCGAGAAGCTTTGCAGCTTAATGGAAGCGGGAATGAACGTTTGCCGCCTAAACTTCTCTCACGGAAGCCACGAAGAGCATGCTGCACGCATCAAAACAATCCGTGAAGCAAGCAAAAAAACAGGAAAACAAGTTGCAATCCTTCTTGATACAAAAGGTCCTGAAATCCGTACGCATGACATGGAGAACGGTGCAATCGAATTAACGACTGGATCTAACGTGATCGTATCTACAAAAGAAGTTCTTGGAACTGCTGAAAAATTCTCCATCACTTACGAAGGCCTTATCGACGACGTAGAAGTTGGAACACGCATCCTATTGGATGACGGTCTTGTTGGCCTTGAAGTGACAAAAATCGATAAAGAAAACGGCGAAATCCATACAGTTGTATTGAATGCAGGCCCATTAAAGAATAAAAAAGGTGTGAATGTCCCTGGCGTTTCCGTAAACCTTCCAGGAATCACTGAAAAAGATAAACAGGATATCCTATTCGGTATCGAGCAAAATGTTGACTTCATCGCAGCATCATTCGTACGCCGCGCTTCTGACGTACTGGAAATCCGTGAATTGCTTGACAGCAACAATGGCCACCACATCAACATCATTCCTAAGATCGAAAACCAGGAAGGTGTAGACAACATTGACGAGATCCTTGAGGTTTCTGAAGGGCTTATGGTTGCGCGTGGAGACCTTGGTGTAGAAATCCCGACAGAAGAAGTGCCATTGGTTCAAAAACAATTGATCAAAAAGTGCAATGCACTTGGCAAACCAGTTATCACTGCTACACAAATGCTTGACTCAATGCAACGCAATCCGCGCCCAACACGTGCGGAAGCATCTGACGTTGCGAATGCGATTTTCGATGGAACAGATGCAATCATGCTTTCTGGTGAAACAGCTGCAGGATCTTACCCAGTAGAAGCTGTTCAAACAATGCACGACATTGCTTCACGCACTGAAACAGCATTGAACCATAAAGAAATCCTTTCTAAACGTTCAAAAGACAGTGAGCACAACATCACTGATGCAATCGGCCAGTCTGTTGCACACACAACTCTTAACCTTGGTGCAAATGCAATCATCACACCAACAGAAAGCGGACATACTGCACGCATGATTTCTAAATACCGTCCAGAGGCGCCAATCGTCGCAATCACTTCCCATGATTACGTTGCACGCCGTTTGGCTTTGGTATGGGGTGTAAATCCATTAGTTGGACCAAAAACAAACTCTACAGATGAAATGCTGGAGAATGCTGTCAAACAAAGCTTAAATGCAGGCTTGGCATCTTACGGCGATACAGTAGTTATCACTGCTGGTGTACCAGTTGGAGAAGTTGGAACAACAAACATGATGAAAATCCATGTTCTTGGCAACACATTATTGAAAGCTCAAGGAATCGGACGCAAAAAAGCAACAGGAAAAGTTGTAATCGCAAAAAATGCTGCTGAAGCAAACGAAAAGGTTGAAGAAGGTTCAATTCTTGTAACAATCGGTTCCGATAAAGAAATGATGCCTGCAATCGAAAAATGCGCTGCTTTGGTTACAGTTGAAGGCGGATTGACAAGCCACGCTGCTGTAGTGGGCGTAAACCTTGGCATTCCTGTAATCGTAGGTGCTGACAACGCTACGACAATCCTTAAAGAAGGACAAAACGTATCTGTTGATGCGCAACGCGGAATCATCACTGACGGCAAAACAAACATTTTATAATCATAAATAAAAGAGAGAAGGCGGAAGCCTTCTCTCTTCTTGTATAATGCCATTGGGTAATTTAAACAATTTCTGTTTGCCGCCAGTTGCGATATAATGGTATTACCTTATAGGGGGTGTAAATGCATGAGGACATTTTTATTGCTATTCATTGTTTTGCCGGCTTGTGAGCTTGGACTGCTCATCTGGTCAGGAAAGACGTTCGGCATCCTTGCCACCGTTATGCTGATCATTGCAACAGGTGTCGGCGGAGCATATTTGGCGAAGTATGAGGGACTGAAGACATTGCAAAAAGTTCAGCAGCAGCTGCAATCAGGCATTATGCCCAGCGAAGAAATGATTAATGGGCTGTGCATTCTTTTGGGCGGCATCCTGCTATTGGCTCCTGGCTTTCTGACGGATGCACTAGGTTTATTGCTGTTGCTTCCCCCGACAAGAAGCATACTGAAACGGCCGATGAAGAAAATGATGTATAAAAGTGCGGATAAACACACAATAACCATTATTCACTAATATCGTTTTTTACAGTACTATATATAAAAAAAGAGCCGCAAGGGCGACTATTTCCGTCGATCATGCGGCTCATTCCTTTTATTCAGGGCCAAATTTGCTGAGTGAAGGCTCACTTTATATAATCCCAAATATCATGGAATACACGAGTGCGGTGTAGGGCATTTATGATAACCAGTACAATCGGGCCTGCCGCCAGGCCTAAAAAGCCGAACAATTTGTATCCGATGAAGAGGGAGAGAAGGGTGGCGAGAGGGTCGAGACCGATGCTTGAAGACAAAACCTTCGGCTCCATCACTTGCCTTTGGATGATGATTATGAAATAAAGGATGCCTAAGCCGATTGCAAGGTTTGCATTTCCTGCCATCAGTTCATACAAAATCCATGGGATGAATACAGTGCCGCTTCCGAGGTATGGGATGATGTCCACCATTCCGATTACTAAAGCGATTGTGATCGCGTATTCGATCCGCAGCACGAGCAGCCCGATGAGCACAATGACGACCGTAATGGAAATAAGGATAAATTGGGCTTTAAAGAATCCGGCAAGCGCTCTTTTCAATTCAAAAAATACGGAGATGCCGCTGTTTTTTATTTTTTTCGGAATGAAGGCATGGATATATCCTTTAAACCTGGGCCAATCATTGCTGATCAGGAAGGTGGCCAAGGAAGAGAAAATGAATGCAGTCGCCGCATTCGGAAACCAGGCCACGAGGGCGGGGATCCTTTGGAAAAAGTCACGGATAAAATCCCCTGCCGATGTGGCAATCGAGTTGCCGGCATTTTCGATATTTTCCATAAGGGTTTTCTGCTGGCCTCCATCCAGATTTCTGAAAAGTGCGGCCAGCTGGTCGTAAATGGGCACTATATGCGACTCCACAAAGGTTTTCCAGTAAGCGACAAATGTATCGAGATTTTTCGGGATGATGTGGCTTAAGTAGTTTGCCCCCGCCATAATTTCTGCGATAAGAAGCGCGATCAGCCCGGCAAATAACATGGCGATCGCCGCCATCGTCACCAATGCAGCAAGCGCTCTTGGAAAGCGGAATTTATGCTGAAGGAAGTCGACGGCCGGGTTTATTAAAAAGGCAAGGAACAGCCCGATTATAAAAGGATAAGCAATCTTTGTTACATAAAATAAAAGCAGGCAGGACAGCGCAAAAACCAATACGGCAAACAGTAAGCGCAAAGCCCGCCGGACATGGACAGGACCCATATATGAACCTCCTTGCCGCTTTTCGGGCAATATAATGGTAAGCGTGTAGGGATTAAAGGCTTGCTTACTTTTTATATATGCGGAGGCCTGTACCAATATCATATTTGCCTGGAGAAAGTTTTTTAAGAATGCAAGGAAACAAACCATACAGAAAGCAGGGGAATCATGTGAACTCACCATATCTATTTTTATTATTGCTCATGGGGATTGCGTTGGTGGCCAAGAACAATTCATTGATTCTGGCGGTGGCTATCCTTTTGGCGATTAAGGCCACCGGGCTGGGCGACAAGTTATTTCCCCTAATACAAAGCAAAGGAATCAATATCGGTGTGACGGTCATAACAATTGCTGTACTTGTGCCGATCGCCACAGGTGCTATCGGACTTAAGGATCTTCAGGAGACGCTAAAATCCGTTTATGCCTGGATTGCCATTCTTTCCGGCGTTGCAGTGGCATTGCTGGCGAAAAACGGGGTCATCCTTCTGCAGAATGACCCGCATATAACCACAGCATTGGTATTCGGCACGATTATTGCTATAGCGCTTTTTCAGGGTGTGGCAGTTGGCCCGTTGATCGGTGCGGGGATTGCCTACTGGGCGATGAAATTATTCGAGTCGTTTCAATGATCGGAATATGCCCAGCCTATGAAGGCTATCATCGAAAGCGTTGAAATTCCGGTTTATGCAAGCCCTTGAAAAAATGAACTTTTCAGGGGCTTTTTTATCATTGGATGATATGCTGCAGACGAGGCAAAAAGGATGAAATATATTTGTGATGTGTTTTTGATGGAATTGCGAAGTCTTTCAGTAGTATAATATGGAATAAGAAACATTATATTGCAATATAGTGGTGCCTGTGCAGAAAATCAGGAAGCATAAGCTTCCGTCTCCTGACTGGAGCTTTTTATTTTCAAAAAGACATTTTTTGTTTATAATGAACTTTGAAAGCGTAATCTTAAGCGATCTGTTGCTTGGAAGGCTTTCTTATTGGGAGCTTATTGTATCTCTGCATAATGGAAAAGAGGTTTTATTCCTCTGTAACAAAGGTAATGCACTTGTAAGAAGAGCATTCTTTTTTTGGCTTGAATTTTTTAAATATTTATTCTTGTTGACTTATTGTTGAACGTTTTGTGTCACAAAAGTGAACTTTCGCGGTTTACGTGGCCTTTTGCTTCAAGAATAAGGATTGGATGCAAAATAAATGCGGGATGCCGTTTCATTATGTGAGGTGCAAACTCCGGGGTACTGTACATATCGGATGGATGTCGGGATACCATCCATATATTGCAAAATGTTTTCTAACGGCTTAGGGGATTAAAAAGAAAAGGAGAGATTGGGTATGTCAGTAACAAGAGGTCTTGAAGGAATTGTAGCAACAACTTCATCTATCAGTTCAATCATCGATGACACACTTACGTACGCGGGATACAATATCGATGATTTGGCGGTCAATGCTACTTTCGAAGAAGTAATTTATCTTCTGTGGCACCGCCGTCTGCCTAATAAAATAGAATTGGAAGACCTGGCCCTTCAATTGGCAAGCAATATGGAACTTCCTGAAGAGGTCATCAAAAGTTTCAGCCTGTACGAAATAAAGAATGTCCATCCTATGGCTGCGCTTCGTTCAGCCGTTTCTCTGCTTGGTTTGTATGACGATGAAGCTGAAGTGATGAACGAAACTGCCAACTATCAAAAAGCCATACGAATCCAAGCGAAAATTCCCACTATCATAACTGCCTTCTCCAGAATCAGAAAAGGATTGGAGCCTGTATCGCCTAAGAAGGATCTAGGGTTTGCGGCCAACTTCCTGTATATGCTGAATGGAAAAGAACCGTCTGAAATTGAAGTAGAAGCCTTCAATAAAGCCCTTGTCCTGCATGCAGACCATGAATTGAATGCATCTACTTTCACAGCGCGCGTATGTGTCGCTACTTTATCCGATGTGTATTCAGGAATCACTGCAGCCATTTCTGCTCTTAAAGGGCCTCTTCACGGGGGAGCGAATGAAGCGGTTATGAAAATGCTGACAGAAATCGGTTCAGTGGATAACGTAGAATCCTATATAACGAAAAAACTGGACAACAAAGAAAAAATCATGGGCTTTGGACACAGGGTATACCGCAACGGAGATCCACGTGCGAAGCATCTGAAGGAAATGTCCAAGAAACTTACTGAATTGACAGGGCAACCCGAATATTATGAAATGTCAGTGAAGGTAGAGGAAATTGTGACATCCAAGAAACCATTGCCTCCAAATGTCGATTTTTATTCGGCATCCGTTTACCACAGCCTTGGCATCGATCATGATCTGATGACGCCTATCTTTGCCATGAGCCGTACTTCCGGCTGGCTGGCACATATTCTTGAGCAATACGACAACAACCGCCTAATCCGACCTAGAGCCGAATATACAGGACCGGGTATGCAAACGTATGTCCCGGTAGAAGAACGCTAAGTTTTGTATGTTTTTGAAAATTTAGTATAGTTAAGA